>NZ_BAAAVI010000003.1:0-227734 GCF_039534445.1 Streptosporangium fragile
GGCGACGCCGGGGCGGCCGAGGCCGCGGCGGGGGCGGCGAGCACGGCGGCGGCGGCGAGGGTGACGAGGAAAGAAGATCGTTTCATCATGTCGGACAGGGTATGGGCCCATACTTGTTGATCACTGGAAGACGCTGGTGGGCTGTTGTCGGCGCGGGTCGCCCCATCTGCGTTCGCCGCGCTCCCGAGCTTCCACGCGGACGCCTTCCCGGCCGCCGGTCTCCCGCGATCCGGCGCGTTTCCCGGGGCGAGCCGGGTGGGATCACGTCCCGCCCGGACGAGATGACTTCGCCGTGCCGGAGGACGACACGGCGCCCGAGTCGCCTCGCCTACCGTTCCGGCCGGGGCGGTGGGCAGCCCTGATCGGGCAGTCGCCAGCGGGCCCAGACGGTTTTGCCGGGGCCGTGGGGGAGCGGGGTGACGCCGCAGGCGTGGGCGAGGGCCTCGACGATGGCCAGGCCGCGCCCGTGGACGGCCTCGACGTCGAGGCGGAGGCGACGGGGCCGTTCGGGGCCGTGGTCGGTGACCTCGACGCGAAGCCCGTCCGGGTCCGCCCGCAGGAAGAGGCAGATCGGGGGACCGCCATGGGTGATCGCGTTGGCCAGCAGCTCCCCGGCCACCAGGACCACGTCGTCGGCGAGGTGCCGGAGCGCCCACCCGGTGAGGGCCTCGCGCACCAGGTCGCGGGTCTTGCCGACGATCGACAGGTCGTGCGGCAGGTTCCAGCAGGCGGTACGCGGGCCGTCCGGCCGATCCGGGTTTTCGGACATGAGGGCTGCTCCTCGGGGTCGGGAGGATGGTGGGGCGTGGTCGGCCTCGCGCCCGGTCACGCGGTGGGTTCGCCGCCGGGTGCCGCATCTGGTCACGCGGTGGGTTCGTTTCCGGGTCTCGCGCCCGGTCATGCCGCCGTCCCTTCGCGGTACGGCTCGCGTCTCCGGTGCGGTTCGCGCCCGCCGGACGGGATCCGCGCGCCCGGTGGTCCACCGCGCCGGTACGGTACGGCGGTCGCCGGGTCGGGGTGCTCCTGCCGCCGGTGCCGTCCGGGAGAGACGGCAGGGGAGACCGGCGGCAGGAGCGGGCGCACCGGCGTGGGGACCGGTGGCCGGTCGCACAGCCCGAGACGCCGCCGGGCGGCCGTCCGGGCGTGCACCTGCGCGGGGGTGGGCTGCTCCCAGTCGTGGTGGGCCCGGTGCGGCAGGCTCGCGGCCTCGTGCGCGTACGGCGGGTGGCCGCACCAGCGGCAGCCGAGCGGCATCGGCGGCCGGTTCGCGTGCCAACGCACCCTCGTCGGCCTGGGGTTTCCACTACGGTGGTGCATCGGGTCGGACCTCCAGTGTCCGGTCAAGGGGCTTGTCACGGCGTGCGGTGCCGTGACGAGCCCCGCTTTCGTTTCGGGGGCGGGGACGGCTCCGGGCCTCTTCAGGGCGGTGGCCCTGGCGTGGGGCGGTTCCGGGACGGGGGCGGGTTGGCGCGTCGAGCCGCGCACGGCGGTTTCCACGGCCTCGTGCGAGGCTTGCCATGAGGTGACAGATCTGTGTCCGGCGGAGCCGGGGAATGCCCGCCGGAGCTGCGCTTTCCGGGCCTTTCAGTGGTTGTTTTGGGGTCTCTTATCCGGACATTTTCGGTGATTCCTGTGGGGGCGCTGAAGGGCCGTCGCCTGTATGCATGAGGAGGGCCTCGTGACGGCTTCTTGTTTTCCTGAAGCCCTTCACAGGGTGCCTTCAATCGGCTACGTTGTGCATCCAAATTCGGGGCACATTAGTGCGACATCTTGTGGCAAAGCTGTGTCATTTACATGCCGCAGTAGCATCCCTCAGCGGACGGGGTTGAAATGTCCATGAACTCCGGGGTGGACCCCACCGTGAAGAGCCTGGCGCTTTTCGGCGCGGAGCTTCGCAAATACCGTAAAAGGGCCAACCTCACCCAGTACCAGCTGGCTGAGACGACCCAGTTCAGCAGGAGCCTGCTGGGCTTCATCGAGAGGGGCGAGCGCACCCCCAGTCGTAACCTGGCGCAACGCTGCGACGACGCGCTGGGGGCGGGTGGGGAGCTCGTCCGGCTGTGGGCACACCTCACCCATGACGCGAGCCCTTGGTGGTTCCGGGGTTGGCTGGACATCGAACGGGAAGCACACACCCTGCACACCTGGGAACCGCTCGTCGTGCCGGGTCTTCTCCAGACTGAGGAGTACGCGCGGGTGGTTATCCGTGGCGAGCCCGGCATAACCGACGAGCAGGTGGAAAAGGCTGTTGTCGCCCGTATGGAGCGGCAGGAAATCTTCGCCCGCGCCAATCCGCCTCTGTTTCGCGCGGTGATAGACGAGGGTGTTCTGCACCGCCCGATCGGCGGAAAGGAAGTCATGCGTCGGCAACTCGAACGTCTCGTGGAGACGGTAGAGTCCCCGCGGATCGGCATCCAGGTCGTCCCCATGGCATCGGGAGTGACAACGGGCATTCTCGGCGGGTTTGCGATCGCGCAACTTCCCGGAAGCCCCGATATGGTGTATATCGAATCCGCGACCAAGGGAAGTGTGTCGAATCATCCGGAAGATGTGGAAGCCATCCATGGCAGATACGACACCCTGCGAGCCGAGGCGCAGCCTCAGCACGCGTCCATCGCGTTGATCAGAGAGGCGGAGAAGTTGTGGACCTGAGCGACGAGCTGAAGAGCGCGGCCTGGCGCAAGGCCACCAGGAGCGGATCCAACCAGGGAAACTGCCTGGAGGTCGCCCCGTTGTCCGGTGGCCGGGTCGGTCTGCGGGACACCGAGGCTCCGGAGAAGACGCCGTTCGTGGTGAGTGCGAGCGTGTGGGCCGCGTTCATCGACGGGGCGAAGAAGGGCGAGTTCGACTTCTGACTCCGATTCCGGCAACGCGGCAGCCCCTGGCCGGGTGACCAGGGGCTGCTGTCTGTCGGCTCCGGCCGGATCGTGGCTCCGGCACGAAATGGAGCGTGGCCGGTCGTCAGCGCAGCAGGACGGCCACGGCAAGTACCACGTAGCCCGTGGAGAGGCCGAGGAAGGTCACGTTGTCCGTCCAGCGCATGCCGCGGCTGTCGGCGAGGTCGGGGCGGATGGCGGCGGGGAAGAAGGACAGCGGGGCGAGCCAGGAGAAGAGGGCGATGAGGACGAGGGCCGCCAGGGGCGGGTCGGGGACCGCGGAGCCGATCGCGATGAGGATCGTGCCCATCATGAGCAGCTCGATGTGACCCTGCCGGATGCGCCGGGGGTCGCGCAGCCCGCGGCGCAGGCGTTCCGCCCTCGGGGTGCGGGTGATGTAGACCATGAACCAGCCCGTCAGCACCCCCAAGGTGAGCTCAAGCACTCCCATCTTCACCAGGAACGGCATGGTCCGCCCCCCATCGTCCGGCTGAGGAAATCCTGTACGGCGGGCAGGATGTCGAACCCGCTGTGCGCCGCCCCGGGCACGACGTCCAGCCGCGCCGTGATGCCCGCGTCGGTGAAGCTGCGGTGCAGGCTGCTCAGCCGGTCCACCCGGGTTGCCCCGGCGCTGTCGGCTCCCTCCACCCACAGCGCGTCCTGCTCGGTCACGGTGATCTCCCAAGTGTCGGTGTCCTCGGCGCCGATGATCATCTGAACGGCGACGTCGCGCATGGCCTCCAGGTCGAGGCGGGCGCCGAGGCGTTCGGTGAAGTCCCTGGTCCCGGCCCACCACGGCCAGTGCGGATCGAGCAGGGTGACCAGGCCCGGCGCCCCGATCGACACCGCGCGCAGCCGCCGGGGGTGCAGGTAGAAGAAGCGATGGACGAACTGGCCGCCGCCGGAGAACCCGTGCATCAGCATGCGGGATCCGTCGAGACGGTACTTCGCGGCGACCTCGTCCACCATGGACAGCAGGACGCGGTCGAATCTGATGCCGCCGTAGTCGATGAACTTGTAGTCGTGCAGTTCGTCGCGCCGGGCGATACCGGCGGGGAAGAGCGGCGCCAGCACGATGCAGTCGTGCGCCTCGCAGAAGTCGGCGAAGAGGTTGCGGTATTCGGCCGCGGTGCGGTCGGTGCCGTGCACCACGACGACGAGTTCGTAGCGTTGGTGGCCGCTCTCGTCGTAGTCCTCGGGCACGTACAGGCAGTAGGAGAAACGCTGGTCCGCCTCGCAGGCGAAGAACGGGGTGCGCCCGAGATCGTAGTAGCTGAGCTCGATCCCGTGCCGCCGGGTCGCGGTCACAGCGCCGGCTTCCACGCCTCGTCGGCGTACCAGGGGAGGGCCGCCGTCACCGCCGCGCCGACCTCGAACACGGTGTGGTCGTCGTACGGCCGGCCGACCACCTGCACCCCGGTGGGTACGCCCTGCTCCGACCTGCCGGACGGCACGCTGAGCACCGGGCAGCGGCTGGCGATGTTGAACGGGACCGTGAGCGGCGCCTCAAGGTTGTGGTCGAGGGTGACGCCGTCGACCACGAGCGGGGTTTCGAGGTAGTCCTCCCCGGCCAGGAGCGCGGGCGTGCCCGAGGTGGGGCAGACGAGCGCGTCGAACCGTTCGAAGACTGCGGCCAGGGCGTCGTGCACCCGCGCCTCGATCTTCAGCGCTCCGTAGAAGCCGAGCTCGTCGGCGGCCCGCAGGCTCCGCTCCATGAAGTCGCGGGCGTAGCGGGTGATGCCGTCGCCGTGGGTCGCGACCTCCTCGGCGATGATCGGCCCGAAGATCGCGCCGTAGTGCGCCCACGCGGCGCGCATGATCTCGGCGCGCTTCCAGGGCAGCTCGACCTCCTCGACGACGGCGCCCGCTTCGGTGAGCGCCCTGACGGCGTCCCAGGTGGCGGCGACCACGTCAGGTTCGACGGGGTAGTCGCCCAGGTTCATGCAGACGGCCACCCGCCGCCCGGCGAGCGATCCCGAGTAGGGCGGGATCGGCGGCGGCGCGGGCAGCGACACGGGATCACGCGGGTCCTGCCCGGCGATCACGTTCTGGAGCAGCGCGCAGTCGGCGACGGTCCTGGCCATGGGGCCGTCGTGGCAGTAGTGGTCGAGGTTGTACGGCGGCAGCCCGGCCACACGCGCGTAGGGCGGTTTGAAACCGACGACGCCATTGAAAGAGGCGGGAATGCGGATGGAGCCCCCGATGTCGGAGCCGGTCGCGAGCACCGCCGTACCCGCGGCGAGGGCGGCTCCCGAGCCGCCGGACGAGCCTCCGGCGGAGTGGTCGAGGCTCCACGGGTTGCGGGTGATCCCCCACAGGTCGCTGTGGGTGAAGCCGGCCGCGCAGAACTCCGGCGTGGTGGTGCGGGCGTGCACGATCCCGCCCGCGGCGACGATGCGGTCCACGACCGGATGGGTGACGTCGGAGACGTTGTCCCGCAACAGGAGCGAGCCGTCGCGCAGCGGGTGCCCGGCGATGGGCTGTTCCTCCTTCAACGCGACGGGCAGCCCTTCCAGTGGCCTGGCCGTCCCCCGCAGGTAGCGGTCCTCCGCTTCCCGGGCCTGCGCCATGGCCTGGTCGAACCACCGCTCGGCGAAGGCGTTGACGCTCTTCTCCGTCTGCCCGGCGCGCTCCACGACGGCGCTCAGCAGCTCGACGGGGGACAGCTCGCGGGCGGTGAACTTCGCCAACGCGTCGATCGCGGACAGGTATGCCAACTCGCTCACTGGGCCTCCTTCAGGTCGTACACGGCATATGTTCCTTGATCAGGCGGTCCGGCGCAGACGTGCAGCCGCCGGGCGCGGATCTCGGCGATCGTGGAGATCACGGTTGCGATGTCCACGTCGGGCGCGTCGGCGGCGTGGTGGCACAGGGCGTCGGGCGCGCCGTCCCGGTCGGCGAGGATCCCGGCCAGTTCCGCGGGACCGGCGTCCACCCCGGCCTCGGCCAGCAGGGCGCCGAGCCTCGACAGCCGTGCCCGCGAGTTGCGCAGCCAGGACGGTGGCGCGTTCTCCTGGTCGGCGCGTTCGGTGAGGAAGTGGTTGGTGTGGGTGAGCACCCCGCCGGACGGTTCCAGG
Source organism: Streptosporangium fragile (assembly GCF_039534445.1). Taxonomy (NCBI): domain Bacteria; kingdom Bacillati; phylum Actinomycetota; class Actinomycetes; order Streptosporangiales; family Streptosporangiaceae; genus Streptosporangium; species Streptosporangium fragile. The sequence continues at coordinate 5,954 of NZ_BAAAVI010000003.1, forward strand.
CGGCCCACGCCCGACGGGGTCGTCTCGATGTCCAGCGCGCCCTCGTCGTCGGCAATGAGCAGGTTGCGCGGCCCCGACCGGGGTACGGCGGTGACGGCGTCCGCGGCCCGGTGCCGGTCCGTCTCGCCGAGCGCGAGACGCGTGAGGAGGTAGCGCGGTACGCCGGTGCCCCACTGGCCGGTGCGGAGGAAGTTGCCGAACACGGTGACGCCGGCCTCGTTCATTCCGTGGTGGCCGAGCTGCCCGGCGGGAGTGACGGTGATCAGCGCGGGCCGCGCGGCGGGCTTCCGCCGGAGGACGACGAACAGGGGTCCGGTCTCCGGGGGCAGGTCGGCGTTCTGCGCGGCGATCGGCCCCGCCGGGCGGGCGGGATCGACGAGGGCGAGCGAACTGCACTCGGGGGCCGCGGTGTTCCAGCCGGTCAGCTCGGCGCGCAGCTGCAGGATCCAGCCGTCGGCCGCGGTCAGGCCCGCGCCTTCGCCCACGCCGTCCACTTCGGCGGCCAGCTCGGGCGCGACGGCGGCGGTGACCGCGCGGACGGCCAGTGCCTTCTCGCGGGCGGCGGCGGGATCCAGGCCGCGGACGATCATGTCGTGGTGCCGCAGGACGAGGGGGCGCACGGCCTCGCCGTACGCCTGGCCCGCGGACCTCCCGTCACCGGGGATGTCGACCTCGATCAGCCGGACGGGGGTGCTCACCCGCCCACCTCCTTCCTGACGGGGCTGCGCCGGGCGCGCAGCGAGGGCACGGCCGAGACCAGTTCGCGGGTGTAGTCGTGGCCGGGGTCGGTGTAGATCTGCTCGGCGGGCCCCAGCTCGACCAGCTCTCCGCCGCGCATCACCGCGATCCGGTCGGCGATCAGCCGGACCACGGCGAGATCGTGGGAGATGAAGACGCAGCCGAAGCCGGTCGTCTCACGCAGTTCGGCCAGCAGGTCGAGGATCTGCGCCTGGGTGGAGACGTCGAGGGCGGACACCGGCTCGTCGCAGATCAGCACGCGCGGGCGGCAGGCGATCGCGCGGGCGATGGCCAGGCGCTGGCGCTGGCCGCCGGAGAACTCCCGCGGCAGCCGTTCGGCGTGCTCAGGGCGTAGCCCCACCTGCCCGAGCAGGTCGGCGACGCGCTCGCGGCGGGCCGCCGCGCCGAGGTCGGTGTGCAGGACCAATGGCTCGGCGATGCTCGCTCCGACACGCATCATGGGGTTGAGTGAGCCGAGCGGGTCCTGGAAGACCATCTGCAGGTCGCGGCGCCTGGCCCGCAGCGCGCGGCCGCGCAGCCCGGCCAGGTTCACGCCGTCGAGCATGACCTGGCCGCGGTCCGGCCTGAGCAGGCCGACCAGCATCCGCGCCGTGGTGGACTTTCCCGACCCGCTCTCGCCGACGATCGCCAGCGTCTCGCCCGCGTCCACCGCGAAGGACACATCCCGTACGGCGGGCCGCCCGCCGAAGGCCTTGACCAGGCCCCGGGCCTCCAGAACGCTCACCGCTCCACCCCCGCCAGCGTGAGCTCCCGGCTGCGGGCGCATCGCACGCGCCGGGAGCCGGTGGTCCTGACCTCGACGGGCGTGCTGTCGCACGGATCCGGGCGCGCGTGCGAGCAGCGCGGGCTGAATGGGCAGCCGAGCGGGAACGCGCCCGGCGCCGGGACCACGCCCGGGATGGCCGCGGGCTTGCGGCCGTGCATGGCGTTCTCCGGCGCGGCGGCCAGGAGCGCGGCGGTGTAGGGGTGGTACGGCGCGTCGAACACCTCGCCCACCTCGCCTTCCTCGATGAGACGGCCCGCGTACATCACCGCGAGCCGGTGGCAGGTGCCCGCCACCACACCGAGATCGTGGGTGACGAGCAACATCGCCATGCCGAGTTCGTCCTGCATGCGCACCAGCAGTTCGAGGATCCGCGCCTGGACGGTCACGTCCAGGGCCGTGGTCGGCTCGTCGGCGATGAGGACGGCGGGTTCGCAGGCCAGCGCCATGGCGATCATCGCGCGTTGCCGCATGCCGCCGCTGAAGGTGTGCGGGTACTCCCCGGTGCGGCGGTGCGGCTCCCTGATGCCCACCGCGCCCAGCAGTTCGATCGCCCGCCGTGCCGCCGGCTTCCGCGCCAGGCCGAGGTGGCGCCTGAGGACCTCGGCGACCTGCTCGCCCACCGGGATGGCCGGGTTGAGGCTGGCCATCGGGTCCTGGAACACCATCGCGATCCGGCGTCCGCGGATGTCGGCCAGCGTCCTGCGGTCGGCGCCGACGAGGTCGACCCCGCCGAGCCGTACCGAGCCCGCGGTGACGGCGACGCCGCGCGGCAGCAGGCCGAGCAGGGCGAGCGCGGTCATCGACTTGCCCGACCCGGACTCGCCCACGAGGCCGACCGCCTCACCCGCGTCCAGCCGGAAGGACACGTCGTGCACCAGGGGGATCGTCCTGCCGCCCGAGCGCGCGGCGATGGACAGGCCTTCGACCTCCAGTATCCGGTCCGTCGTCATGCGGGCTCCCGATCCCTGCGGGCCAGCGCGTCGCGCAGGCCGTCGCCGACTGTGTTGAACGCCAGCACCGCCACGAGAATGATCAGGCCGGGCAGGACGACCAGAAGGGGCGCCTGTTCGAGGTAGCGCACGGCCCTCTTGAGCATCGAGCCCCAGCTCGCCAGCGGCGGCTGCACGCCCAGGCCCAGGAAGCTCAGGCTCGCCTCGGCGAGGATGGCGTACCCGAACGTGAGGAAGATCTTGACGATGAGCGGTGTGCCCACGTTGGGCAGGATGTGCCGCAGGAGGATCCGCGGTGTCGAGCACCCCGTGGTGATCGCGGCCTGGACGTAGGTCTGGCCGCGCACGGCGATGGTGGAGCCTCTGGTCACCCGGTAGAAGCCCGGTGCGTAGACCACGCCGACGGCCAGCATCGCGTTGGTGAGGTTGGGCCCGAGCGCCGTGGCGATGGCGATGGCCAGCACCAGTCCGGGGATCGACAGCACCGCGTCGGCCACCCGCGAGACGACGAGATCGAACCCGCGGCCCAGGTACCCGGCCAGCAGGCCGAGCGGCACCCCGCAGACCGCGGCCACGACGACGGCCAGCAGCGAGGCGCCGAGCGAGACCCGCGTGCCGTACAGCAGCCTGCTGAGCACGTCGCGGCCGGACTCGTCGGTGCCGAGCCAGTGCGCCGCGCTCGGCCCCTCCAGCCGGTGCATCAGGTCCTGGTCCACCGGATCGTGCGGCGCGATGAGCGGCGCGGTCAGCGCGACCAGCACGAACACGGCCAGCGCGCCGAGCGCGACCACGACGTCCCCGCGCCGGAGCAGGCGCAGCCACAGCGTGTCCTGCCGCGTCATGCCGCCTCCCCCGGGGTGAGCCACCGGTAGGCGAGGTCGACCGCGAGGTTGGCCGCGACCACGACGACCGTGCCGGCGATCACGATCCCCTGCAGCACGGGCAGGTCCTGCCGGGTCACGGTGGCCTCGGCGAGCGTCCCGAGTCCGGGCAGGCCGAACACGGTCTCCACCACCACCGCGCCGCCGAGCAGCTGCCCGGTCTCCAGCCCGATCACGGTCACGTACGGCACGGCGGCGTTGCGTATCGCGTGCTTGCGCAGGATCGTGACCGGGAGCAGTCCTTTGGCCCGCGCCGTGCGGATGTAGTCGGTGTCCAGCACGTCGGCCAGCGCCGCCCGGAGCTGGCGGGTCGGCTCGACCGCGGCGGCGAGGCCCAGGGTCAGCGCGGGCAGCGCCAGATGCGCGGCGAAGTCTCCGACACCGTCGCCGAGCGGCCGGTAGCCCGTGGCGGGGAAGACCGGATAGGTGATCGCCAGCGCGAGGATCAGCAGGAGCCCGAGCCAGAACGACGGCGTCGCCACGGCCAGCGCCGTGCCGGAGGAGATGACCCGGTCGAGCCGCCCTCCCGGCCGGAGCGCGGCCAGTGTGCCCAGCGGCACGGAGATCAGCACGGCGACGACCATGGCGGCGACGGTGAGCGAGAGTGTCACCGGCAGCCGCTCGGCGAGGATCTCGGTGACCGGCTGCGAGTTGTAGAGCGACGTGCCGAGGTCGCCGGTGACCGCCGCCGCGGCCCACTCCAGGTAGCGCACCGCCACCGGCTGGTCGAGGCCCAGCCGGGCGCGGACGGCGGCGATCTCCTCACGGGTGGCGTGCTCCCCGGCGATGTGGATCGCGGGATCGCCGGGGATCAGCAGTGAGAGGCCGAAGGTGATGACCGAGACCACGAACAGCACCACCGCCGCGCCCGCGAGCCGCTTGACCAGGAAGGCGAGCATGGCGGCTCAGCTCATGCCGACGACGCGGATGTCGTCGTATCCGGTGAGCAGCTGGTCGAAGTCACGCACCTTGTCGTTGGTGGCGAAGTACAGCTTGCGGTTGCAGATGGGCACGTTGTAGGCGTGCTCCGCGGCGAGCTTGGCGATCTCCCGGTAGCCGCTCTGCTGGGCCGCCCGGTCGGAGGCGGACGCGGTCTCCTCGGCGAGTTCCTCGATCCGCTCGACGGTGAGGTCCCCCGGGTTGTTGAGCCCGCCCTTCAGGTAGTCCTGCTGGGTGATGAGCCCGGGGTTGGGAGCGGCGGCGCCGATCTGGCTGACCAGGGCGTCGGCCTCGCCGCGGTTCTGGTAGAGGTCGATGGACTGGTCGGCGCTCATGGGGCGCAGCTTCATGTCGATCCCGACCTGCTTGAACTGGTCCTGGATGGCCTCGCCGAGCTGGACGAAGGCGGTGTTGTTCCACGCCAGCGCGGTGAAGGAGAAGCCGTTCGGCAGGCCGGCCTCGGCCAGCAGCTGCTTGGCCTTGGCCGGGTCGTAGGGGTAGGCGCCGTCGAGTGAGGGTTCGTGCGCCCAGTGCCCGGCCGGGGCGGGCTGCACCGTGGGCCGGCAGGAGTTCAGCAGGAGTTTCTCGGCGATCGTGCGGCGGTCGACGGCGTAGTTCAGCGCCTGCCGCACCCGCTGGTCGCCGAACTCGGAGCGGGCGGTGTTGATGTTGACCTGGTAGACCAGCCCGGTCAGGAACTCGTTCACCTTCAGGCCGGCGTCACGCGCGGTGTCCACCTGTTCGGGACGGATGAGCGTGGCGTCGTACTGGCCGGACCGCACCCCGTTGAGCCGGGTGTCGTCCTCGTTGACGAACGACATCTCCAGGCCCTTCATGCGCTGGGCCGCTTTGTCGTAGTAGCCGGTGAACGGCTCGTAGACCACGCGGTCATCGCGCCGGTACGCGGTGACCCGGTAGGGGCCGGAACCCACCGGAGCGCGGTCCAGGTCCGGCTTGTCGAAGGCCTTGGGGCTGATCAGCGCGCCGCCCCGATGGGCGAGGGCGTTGAGCAGGACCTCCTCCGCGCCGGTGAAGCCGACGACCAGCCTGCCGTCCTCGACCTCGACGTCTGTGATCATCTTCAGCAGCGGCTTGGCCGTGGAACCCTGGGCCGTCATGGCACGTTCCAGGTTGGCCCGCACCGCTTCGGCGTCCAGCGCGGTGCCGTCGTGGAACCGCACGCCGGAACGGAGCGCGAAGATCATCTTCTTGCCCTCCCGGCTCCAGGACTCGGCGACCATGGCGGCGATCTGCCCGTCGGGCCTGACCGTCACCAGCCGGTCGTAGATCGGGAAGACGTAGAGCTCGTCCCACGCGGTGGAGGCCTTGTGCGGATCGAGGGTCGACGGGAAGGCGGTGTAGGCGAAGCGCAGGACCCCGCCGGCGTCGCCCGAGGCGGACCGGGCAGGTTCCCCGCCGCCGCGCGCACATCCCGCGCCCAGGGCGCAGGCGGTGAGCACGGCCAGGGAGGCCGCTGCGACGCGGCCGGTCAGACGTGACATCTGAGCCTCCTTACGGATGCAACTCCTCCCAGCACGCACGGCTGAGATTGGCAATGTGGCCCCGTGCCCCCGCGATCCCCGGCAGCCCGTCAGGCAGGACCGCCGGAACCTCATCTGTGTAGACCGCCAGCACATAGCGGGGCTCCCCGCCCGCGAAGAAGACGCCGGCGTCGCTGACGTCCCGCCAGCCCGCGCCGCTCTTGTGCGCGACCTGCGTCCCGTACGGCAGCAGCGCCGGCAGCGCGTCCCTGAACTGCTGGCGTCGCAGCACGTCGAGCGCGAACGCGCACAGCTCGGGCGGGCACCCCAGCCGCCCGTTCGCCTCCGCCTCCCCGGCCGCGCCGCGCACGATGAGCTCGAACAGGCGCGCCTGGTCGTCCGGTGTCGTCACGTTGGTCGCCTCCACCGGATGGTCGGGTGCGAGCTCCGGGATCAGCGCGTGCCGGTGGCGGGTGCCGGTGAGCCCCGCCGCCTCGCACAGCTCGTTCACCGCGTCGAGCCCGACGCGGTCCACGACGTGGGCGGTGGACAGGTTGTCACTCAGGATGATCATCAGGGTCACCGTGTCACGCAGCGACAACGACAGCCCGGCGTCCAGGTGCTGCAGGAGCCCGGTGAACACGCGGTCGCGGTAGCGCCCGTCGATGGTGACCCGAGCCCCGAGATCCAGTTCGCCCCGGTGGACCGCGCGCAGGACCGCCATCATGACCGCGACCTTGCGGGTGCTCGCCGCGGGAAACAGCCGGGACCCATGCCGTGAGGCGGCCCCCGGGCCGGCTCCCAGGTCGATGAGCGACCAGCCCGTGACGAAGTCCTGTGCCTCGCACAGATCGTCGAGGCGCCGAGCCGCCCGGTCCAGCCGAGCCCTCCTCGAATGCATGACCGGGACTCTAAGCCAAATCGATTTGGCGCCACAAGAGTCTCTGGCAAATCGATTTGGCATCGGGGATAAGGTGGCTCCATGAAGACCTCAAGGTCCCGCCCGAGGATCCGTGATGTCGCCGAGGCGGCCGGCGTCTCCGAGACGACGGTCTCCCACGTGCTCAACAACAAGGGCAGGGTCGACGCGGCGACGCGGGCCAGGGTGGCCGAGGTGGCCGAGCGACTGGGCTACCGGCCCAACAGCAACGCCCGGGGGTTGCGATCAGGGCGCGCCGACACGATCGCGTTGCTGCTGCCGGTCGGCGCCGACCTGGCCCTCAGCCATCATGTCCTCGCCGTGGACTTCTACCTCTCGCTCACCATGAGCTGCGTGGAGGCGGCATTCGAGCACGACCAGGCCCTGCTTCAACTCCCGCCGCTACGCAAGCTCGACGACCTGCGCAGGTTCAGCATCGACGGCGGGATCGTGGTGGATCCCGTCCCGGAGGATCCGCGTGTCGCCATGTTCCAGAGGCTCGGCCTGCCGGTCGTGACCGTCGGCAGGGACATCACCCACCCTGACGACCCGTGGTGGGTGGCGGCCGACAGCGCGGCCAGCACATCGGCGGTGCTCGACCACTTCGTCGCCGCCGGAGCCCGTCGCGTCGCGATGCTCTCCGTCGACATCGAGTGGTCGTGGTTCGCCGACGCCGAGCTCGCCTACGTGGAGTGGACCGAGAGCCATGGCCACGAGCCGATGCTCGTCCTGGCACGGCCCGACAAGCTCGACAGCAGCGCCGCCGAGGCCGCGAACCGGCTGCTCGACCTTCGGCCTGACGCGGTCTACGCGCCGCCGCAGTGGCTGGCGACCGGGCTGCTTCGCGTCGCGAGGGAGCGCGGAGTCCGCGTCCCCGACGATCTTCTCGTCTCGGTGGGCGTCGACAGCCATCTCGCCCGCACCAGCGAACCTCCGCTCACCGCCGTCGACCTCGACCCCGCCCGCACGGCGAGTGAAGCGGTCGACCTCCTCGTTCGCCGCATCGAGGGCCGCGAGTCCGAAGGCCCCCGTCTCATACCCGTCGCGCTCCACCCCCGGGCGTCCACCATGAGAGCGGATGTTCACGTCACAGCCGGCCCGGCTACTCGAAGAAGGCCTGCCAGGCCATGATCGCTGTCCACCCGATGAAGACGGCGAGGGAGAACAGGAGCCCGAAGTTGGACTCCGCCTCCGCCTCACCCTCGATCCACGCCACCTTGGGGCTCTCCGGCAGGTAGCGCACGTTCACCGCCGAGCCGGGGTCCTTGCGCCGGCGCATCTTGTACACCGAGTCGGTCTCGACCTTCTCACCGGTCGAGGTCGTGAACTCCAACACGGCATAGGTGCTTTTGGGCCAGATTTTCAGGGAGATCACCGACCCGTGTGCCCTCCGCGACGCCTCGATGTTCCGCTGCGCTCTCAGCCAGGCTTTGACTCCCCAGTACAAGATCAGAGCCGGCACGATCTCGAGGACCAGAAATGGCAACCACACGCGGCCGATGATAGGGGCGGCTCCTTGTGGTCGGCTTGGAGGTCGATGATCCCGTACCGAGAAGCCCCACCGGCGGCCCTCAGGAGAGGCGGCGAGCGACCGGGCCGTCACGGTTTTCAGGGCACGTCGCCGGGGTGCGGCTTCCCTGATTGATCAGGAGGTCACGGGAACGGCCGTCCAGCATGCCGCGCAACCCGGTGATCTACCAATGGTGCTCTGCCAGGCCCACCTGTCGCACATGGTCGGGCGCCTCACGCGTGGTCCCCGCACCGGTCGCCCGGCGGGCCCGCCTCGGGACGGCGGGCGGGGGAGTCACCGGTCCGCCCGGGGCGGCGGCCTTCCGGGAGGGCCTACCGGTCCAGCTGGAAGGCGGCCATCGGGATGGGGAGCCAGGCCGGGCGGTTGCGGGACTCGTAGACGACCTCGTAGGCGGCCTTGTCGAGTTCCAGGGCGCGGAGCAGGACGGCGTCCTCGGCGCGCAGGTGGCCGCCGCCGGCGGAGTAGCCGGCCAGGAAGGAGGCGCGGTTGAGCTCGGCCCACTCCACGGCGCGGGGGCGCAGCTCCTCGGCGTCGGGGTGGTCGGCCAGCAGGTGCCGGGCGGCGTAGTCGAACGAGCGGAGCATGCCGGTTCAACCCGCACGAAGCTTGGCGATGGGTTTCCCGCACCTCCTCCTTGGCTGCTGAGCTCACTTGTCGGGGGCGGCCGTGGTCCACAGCGCGGAGATGGGGAGGCACGCCATACCTTCGCCGAAACTCAGCGACTCCGTGCCGCAGTAGAGGACGAATCCGGCGCGAAATCGTGGGCCGAGTCGTCGTTGCATGAGTTTCAGACCGCGGAAGTCATCCACCCGTACCGTTTCTGCAGCCTTGACTTCAATGCCGATGATCTGGCCGGAGTTGTTTTCGAGCACCCCGTCCACCTCATACTGGTCGCGGTCGCGGTAGTGGTACAGGCGCGCGGGGGTGTCGGACCAGGTGAGTTGGCGAGACAGTTCGCTGAGCACGAAGTTCTCCATCAGACCGCCGAGTGACGCGTCGGAGGTGGTTCCCGAGGTCAGGTAGTCGGCGAGGCCGGAGTCGGTGAAGATGACTTTGGGGGTGGCGACCGCCCTGGTCGTCAGGTTCGATGACCAGGCAGGTATCAGCCGTACCAGATAGATGGTCTCCAGGATGTCGACATAGCCGCGAACCGTCGGTGCCGTGATACTCAGCTCGGAGGCGAGACGGCTGACGTTGAGCAGCCCGCTCGCCTGGGCGGCCAACAGCGCGATGAGCCTGCGCATATCACCGGCCTTCTCGATGTCCGCCACCTGCTTGACGTCACGGCTGAGCAGGTCCGCGATGTAACTCTCGTAGAACCGCTGCCGTCGGCGGGGAGACTCCCGGCGCACCGCTTCCGGATAACCTCCCCGGGCCATCCTGGTGAGATAGTCCTTGCGTCGCAGTGTCGACGGCTCGCCACGGACATCGGCGCCAAGCGCGAAGGCGGCGTCGACGAAGCCGTCGGGAGCGCCATCCATCTCGCCCTGGGACAACGGCCAGAGCTCGACGGTTTCCGAGCGGCCCGGCAGCGTGTCCGGCAGGCTGCGTAACGCGAGCAGTCGGGCGGATCCGGTCAGCAGGAAGCGGCCGGGGCGTGGATCCCGGTCGACCAGATGCTTGATCGCCAGCCAGAGGTCGGGAACCCGCTGGACTTCATCGATGAGCATCAAGCCGTCGTGGCGGACGAACCGGACCGGGTCCTCGATGGCAGCCGCCCGAGTGACCGGATCATCGAGGAAACGCGCCACCCCGTTCGGCCCTTGACGAAGAACGAGCTCGGCCAGAGTGCTCTTGCCCACCTGGCGTGCTCCGTTGATCACAACGACTCGTGTGTCGGCCAGTGCCTCTGTGACCAGGGCGGTCGCCCGTCTGGGAACGTAGTCCATCGCACTTCGCACCTGGTCGATCCTAGCTGTCACTTTAGATCTGCCGAAGCTTTTCCTTTCAACCTGCCGAACAGATGTCTTTATTTCTGCCGAAGGCCGAGGTTTCGATCGGCCGGAGCCGCGGTTCCGCCGGAGGCGTCGCGCGGCGGTCCTCCGTCCCGGCGGTCGCCTGCTCGACGGCGGCGCCGGCGCCGGTGACGGGACGGCACGGCTGCGGGTCCGGCCGCCTCACGCGTGGTCCCCGCACCGGTCGCCCGGCGGGCCCGCCTCGGGACGGCGAGCGGGGGAGTCACCGGTCCGCCCGGGGCGGCGGCCTTCCGGGAGGGCCTACCGGTCCAGCTGGAAGGCGGCCATCGGGATGGGGAGCCAGGCCGGGCGGTTGCGGGACTCGTAGACGACCTCGTAGGCGGCCTTGTCGAGTTCCAGGGCGCGGAGCAGGACGGCGTCCTCGGCGCGCAGGTGACCGCCGCCGGCGGAGTAGCCGGCCAGGAAGGAGGCGCGGTTGAGCTCGGCCCACTCCACGGCGCGGGGGCGCAGCTCCTCGGCGTCGGGGTGGTCGGCCAGCAGGTGCCGGGCGGCGTAGTCGAACGAGCGGAGCATGCCGGCCACGTCCCGGAGCGGGGAGGACAGGGCGCGGCGTTCGGCGAGGGGCTGGCCGGGCTCGCCCTCGAAGTCGAGGATCACCCAGTCGGTGGGGGTGCGCATCACCTGGCCGAGGTGGTAGTCGCCGTGCACGCGCTGCACGGGCATCTCCCTGGCCACGTCGGCGACCCGCTGGTAGGCCTCCTCGGCGACGTGGGCGTACTCGCCGAGCTGGGGAACCTCGGCGACCGCGACGGCCAGGCGGCGGCGGAAGTCCTCGACCATCCGCTTGACCTCCGGTGACTCGATCACCTCGGTCGGGAACGCCACGGCCAGCTCGTGGTGGACCTCGGCGGTGGCCTTGCCCAGGCGGAAGGACTCGCCGCTGAAGTCGCCGCCCGCCTCGGAGGCGGAGGGTTCGAGGGCGGCGTACAGGTCACGGACGCTGGCCAGGGCGAGGGCCCAGCCGTCACTGGCGTTCGACAGGAACTCCTGCGTCATCGCCAGGGTGGTCGGCTCGCCGTCGAGGTCGGTCTCGATCCAGCCGTACGGCTGCGCGATGTGCGTGGTGCCCTGGCGGGCCAGGGCCGTGACGATCTCCAGCTCGGGGTTGACCCCCGGGATGAGGCGGCGGAACAGCTTGCAGATGTACGTGCCGCCGTACACGAGCGAGGTGTTGGACTGCTCGGCGCCGAGCACCAGGCTCCGCAGCGAGGTGTCGATCTCCACTCCCTCCAGGTGGCGGAAGCGGAGCGGGCCCAGGTCGCGGTCGGCGGCCATCGCCTCCAGCAGGGTGCCGGTGAGGCAGGCGTCGTAGGCGGCGTCGTAGTAGCCGTCGCCGATGTGGGCGGGTTTGAAACGGGCGGACTCGTCGCCGTCGCTGCCCAGCAGGAGCTGGTAGCGGTCGTGCGCCCCGGCCTGGCGCACCGAGATGATCAGGTGGCGCAGGCCGGGGGCGAGTTCGAGGTCGGAGTCGACCGTGAGATCGTCGATCGGGCGCCCCTTACCGGCGAACCATCGTTGGTGCGTGATCCAGCCGGTAAGGAACTCCGTCAACACGGCTTTACGCCTCCTGGGATGCGGGCGGCAGGGTGAACCAGTAGAACCCATGCCCAGGAAGCGTCAAAAGATACGGAAGCTCGCCAACCGGTGGGAACGGAACACCGCCCATCGTCTCCACCGGAACCGACCCCTCGAAGCGGCGAAGGTCCAGCTCGACCGGCTGGGGGAACCGGGAGAGGTTGTTGACGCACAGCATCCGGTCGTCGCCGAGCTCGCGCACGAAGGCGAGGACGCTCGGGTTGGAGGAGTTGAGCTCGGTGTACTCCCCGAGGCCGAAGACCGGGTGACGCTTCCGGATCTCGATCATGCGCTTGGTCCAGTGCAGCAGCGACCCGGCGCTCTTCTGCTGGGCCTCGACGTTGAGCGCCTGGTAGCCGTAGATCGGGTCCATGATGACCGGCAGATACAGACGCCCCGGGTCGCAGTCGGAGAAACCCGCGTTGCGGTCCGGGCTCCACTGCATGGGCGTGCGCACGCCGTCGCGGTCGCCCAGCCAGATGTTGTCCCCCATGCCGATCTCATCGCCGTAGTACAGCACGGGAGAACCCGGAAGGGAGAGCAGCAACGCCGTGAACAGCTCAATCTGGTTGCGGTCGTTCTCCAGCAGCGGGGCCAGCCGCCGCCGGATGCCGACGTTGGCGCGCATCCGGGGGTCCTTGGCGTACTCCGAGTACATGTAGTCGCGCTCGTCGTCGGTCACCATCTCGAGCGTGAGCTCGTCGTGGTTGCGCAGGAAGATGCCCCACTGGCAGTGCTCCGGGATCTTGGGGGTCTGGGCCATGATCTCGGAGATCGGGTAGCGGGACTCGCGGCGCACGGCCATGAAGATGCGCGGCATCAGCGGGAAGTGGAACGCCATGTGGCACTCGTCGCCCCCGGAGGCGGGGTCGCCGAAGTACTCGACCACGTCGGCAGGCCACTGGTTGGCCTCGGCCAGCAGCACGCGGTCGGGGTAGAGCCGGTCGACCTCGGCCCTGATCCGCTTCAGGTACTCGTGGGTCTTGGGCAGGTTCTCGCAGTTGGTGCCCTCCTGCTCGAACAGGTAGGGGATGGCGTCCATGCGGAACCCGTCGATGCCCAGGTCCAGCCAGAAGCGCAGCACCTCCAGCATCGCGTCCTGCACGTCCGGGTTCTCGTAGTTGAGGTCCGGCTGGTGGGAGAAGAAGCGGTGCCAGTAGTACTGCCCCCGGACGGGGTCGTAGGTCCAGTTGGACGACTCGGTGTCGATGAAGATGATCCGGGCGTCCTTGTAGAGCTCGTCGTTGTCGTTCCAGACGTAGAAGTCGCCGAACGGGCCCTCGGGGTCGTGCCGGGAGGCCTGGAACCACGGGTGCTGGTCGCTGGTGTGGTTCATCACCAGGTCAGCGATGACCCTCATGCCACGCTTGTGCGCTTCATCCACCAGTTTCACGAAATCTCCGAGATCTCCGAACTCGGGGAGGATTTTCATGAAATCGGCAATATCGTACCCACCGTCGCGGAGCGGTGATTCGTACAGGGGAAGGAGCCAGAGGCAGTCCACGCCGAGCCACTGGAGGTAGTCCAGCTTCTGGATGAGGCCGCGGATGTCACCGGTGCCGTCGCCGTTGGAATCGGCGAAGCCCCGGATGAGGACCTCGTAGAAGACGGCGTGCTTGAACCAGTACGGATCGCGAGGCTTCTCCTCGTCGAAGGTGTTCGGGATGGGCTCAGGTAGCTGACTCACCAGTGGACTCCCCGCTGTTCTGCCGGTATGGCGTACCCGGCCGGCTCACCGCTGGTTCGCCGCCGCGGCACGCAGAGTGAAGACGTGTGCTGGGTGGATGTGGGGATCGAGGCGCACGTAGTTGGTCTGCCGCCAGCGATACGACTCGCCCGACAGCTCGTCGTCCACGACGAACTCGGCATGCCAGTCGAGACCGAGGGCCGGCATGTCCAGCGACACCGTCGCCTCATGGGTGTTGTGCGGATCCAGATTCACGACAGCCAGGACCACGTCGCCCAGGCCGTGCCGTCGTGTGGCCGTGTCGTAGGCGCCGGGCAGCCGCTTGGAGAAGCAGACCATGTCCGGATGGTCGACGCTGTGGAACCGTAGATTACGCAGTTCCTGGAGTGCCGGGTGCGCTCTTCGGAACAAATTGAGTTGCGTGATGAAGGGGGCAAGACTGCGGCCTTCGCGCTCGGCGGCTACCCAATCACGCGGTTTGTATTGATATTTCTCACTATCTAGGTATTCCTCACTCCCCGGTCGAACCGGTACATTCTCCGCAAGTTCATATCCGGAGTAGACGCCCCAGGTCGGCATCGCAAGGGCGGCGAGAACCGCTCTGATGCGAAATGCCGGGACTCCCCCGTGCTGAAGGTATTCATGGAGAATGTCCGGAGTGTTAACGAACACGTTCGGCCGCATGAAGTGCGACGTACGGTGGGAGAGCTCGGTCAGATACTCCTCGACCTCGGAACGGGAGTTACGCCAGGTGAAGTAGGTGTACGACTGGTGGAAGCCGATCTTGCCCAGCGTCTGCATCATCGCCGGGCGGGTGAACGCCTCGGCGAGGAACAGCACGTCCGGGTCGGTGGCGTGGATGTCGGCCAGCAGCTTCTCCCAGAAGGCCACCGGCTTGGTGTGCGGGTTGTCCACCCGGAAGATCCGCACGCCGTGGTCCATCCAGAGCCGCACCACCCGCTTGACCTCTTCGTAGATCCCCTGCGGGTCCTTGTCGAAGTTGAGCGGGTAGATGTCCTGGTACTTCTTCGGCGGGTTCTCGGCGTACGCGATCGAGCCGTCGGCGCGGATGTTGAACCACTCCGGGTGCTCCTTGACCCACGGGTGGTCGGGCGCGCACTGCAGGGCCAGGTCGAGGGCGATCTCCATGCCCAGCTCGCGGGCCTTGGCCACGAAGGCGTCGAAGTCCTCGAAGGTGCCCAGGTCGGGGTGGATGGCGTCGTGGCCGCCCTGCTCCGAGCCGATCGCCCAGGGCGAGCCGGGGTCGTGCGGGTCCGGCGTCAGGGTGTTGTTGCGCCCCTTGCGGAAACTGTGCCCGATCGGGTGGATCGGCGGCAGGTAGACGACGTCGAAGCCCATCTTCGCGATGGCCGGCAGTCGCTTCGCAGCAGTCTGGAAATTTCCGGATTTGGGGACACTGTCCCGTTCGATGATCGCGCCCTCGGAGCGCGGGAAGAACTCGTACCAGGAACCGAACACCGCCCTGCGCCGGTCGACCACGATCGAGCGCCGGCCCGACCTCGTCACCAGGTCCCGCAGCGGGTGCGCCCGCAGCAGCTCCGCCGTCTCCGGGAGCTGGGCCACCGTGAACCGGGCGCGCGGGTCGATCCCCGTCTCGCGCAGCCTGGCCGCCACCGCCTGGAGCGCGGCGCGGTGCCCGCACACGTGCTCCTGCGTCGGATTGCCCCGCCTGGCGACCCGGCCCGCGGGCGCCGTGCCGCTCACCGGGCTGCCGACCGCCACCGGACCGGTCACGGGCTTGCAGTCGGCGGGCCGCACCGCCCTGGCCGCCCGGTCGAACAGCCGGGCACCCTCCTCGCACATCAGGTCGGCGTCCATGCCGCGGGGGATCTTGATGCCCGCGTCGTGCAGCCAGGTGGCCAGGGGATCGCCCCACGCCTCGACGCGGAAGGTCCACTCGCCCTCGGTGGGCAGCGTCACCTCCACGCCCCAGCGGTCGGTGCCGGGAGCGAGCTCGCTCATGGGCAGCAGCGGCCCGCGCACGCCGTCCGGGCCGGTGAGGACCACGCCGGCGGCGACCGCGTCGTGTCCTTCGCGGAACACGGTCGCGGAGATTTCGAAGGTCTCACCCGCGGCGGCCTTGGCGGGGTAGCGCCCGCACTCGACCGTGGGGTGAATGTCCAGGATTGGGATTCGTCCGATCATCGCGTCTCAAGGTAGCGACGGCACGCCGGTACCGCCGGAAGTCGTCGGCAAAAAAAGATCTTCGTTTTTTCAAGCATCCCCATGACCGGCCCCGGGGCAGGGCGATGCCCCGCCCCGCTCGGGTGTCCGGTCCCCGGGGCGGCGCGTTCAGGCTTGTAGGTCCGTTGCCCCAATAGTCCATCTTCATGCGTACCGGTGGAAGAGTGCGGAACCTCTTACTCTTCGGCGAGTTGCCCTCACAGTCGATCACCTGCCTTTGATGTGTTTGGGGCTGGTGGATAGCGGTGAGGTGGAGACCCGTGAGTGTTTGGGTCGCCCTTGCGGCGCTGAGTAACTAGGGTCTGGCCTCGTGAGAGCAATCCGTAGGTTCACCGTCCGCACCGTCCTGCCCCCGGAGCTGGCCGCCCTCGGCGAGCTCGTCCTCAACCTCCGCTGGTCGTGGCATCCCGAGACCTTGGATCTGTTCGCCGAGGTCGATCCGGCCGTCTGGGAGCGCGTCGGCCATGACCCCGTCGCCCTGCTCGGGGCCGTGGAGGCCGACCGCCTGCGCGAGCTCGCCGCCGATCGCCGCTTCCTCCGGCGCCTCGCCGACGCGGCCGACGACCTCCGCGAATACATGACCGCCCCCCGGTGGTACCAAACCATCCCGGACGCCCCGCGGGCCATCGCCTACTTCTCACCCGAGTACGGCATCGCCGCCGCCCTGCCGCAGTACTCCGGCGGACTGGGCATCCTCGCCGGCGACCACCTGAAGGCGGCCAGCGACCTCGGGGTGCCGATCCTGGCCGTCGGCCTGCTCTACCGGCACGGCTACTTCACCCAGTCCCTGTCGCCCGAGGGCTGGCAGCTGGAGCACTACCCCTCCCTCGACCCCGGCGGCCTGCCGCTGACCCTCCTGCGGGAGGAGGACGGCACACCGATCCGGATCAGGCTCAGCCTGCCGGAGCGGCGCACGCTCCACGCCCAGGTGTGGGTGCTCCACGTGGGCCGGGTCCCGCTGCTGCTGCTCGACTCCGACGTGGCCGAGAACGACAACGCCGCCCGCGACGTCACCGACCGCCTGTACGGCGGCGGCACCGACCACCGCCTGCTGCAGGAGCTGCTGCTCGGCGTCGGCGGCGTGCGCGCCATCCGGGCGTACTGCCGGGTCGCCGGCCACCCCGAGCCCGAGGTGTTCCACACCAACGAGGGCCACGCGGGCTTCCTCGGCCTGGAGCGCATCCGTGAGCTCACCGAGGCCAGGCTCTCCTTCGACGAGGCGCTGGAGGCGGTCCGGGCCGGCACCGTCTTCACCACCCACACCCCGGTGCCCGCCGGGATCGACCGCTTCCCCGCGGAGATGATCGCCCGCCAGTTCGGCGGTGACAACGCCTGGCCCACGGTCCCCGTCGACCGCATCCTGGCCCTCGGCGCCGAGGACGAGCCCGGCAAGTTCAACATGGCCGCGATGGGCATGCGGCTGGCCCAGCGGGTCAACGGCGTCTCCGAGCTGCACGGCGCCGTCAGCCGCGGGATGTTCCAGGGGCTGTGGCCGGGCTTCGACGTCCAGGAGATCCCGATCGGCTCGATCACCAACGGCGTGCACGCCCCCACGTGGGTCGGCCGCGAGATCATGGAGCTGGCCGGGCGCGAGCTGCCCACCCTGGTCGAGCGGGCCCAGGGGTGGGAGGGCGTCCACAAGATCTCCGACGCCGACATCTGGGGGATCCGCGGGCGGCTGCGCACCAGGCTGGTCGAGGCGGCGCGGGCGCGGCTCCGCCGGTCGTGGATCGACCGCGGCGCCTCCCCGCCCGAGCTGAACTGGATCGACGACGCCCTCGACCCCGAGGTGCTGACCATCGGGTTCGCCCGCCGGGTGCCCTCCTACAAGCGGCTCACCCTGATGCTGTCCGACCCCGACCGGCTCCGCGCGCTCCTGCTCGACCCCGCCAAGCCGGTGCAGATCGTGATCGCGGGCAAGGCCCACCCGGCCGACGAGGGCGGCAAGAAGCTCATCCAGCAGATCGTGAAGTTCGCCGACTCCGAGGACGTCCGGCACCGCATCGTCTTCCTGCCCGACTACGACATGGCCCTGGGCCAGCTGCTGGTGCAGGGCTGCGACGTGTGGATGAACAACCCGCTCCGCCCGCTGGAGGCGTGCGGCACCTCCGGCATGAAGGCGGCGCTCAACGGCGGGCTCAACCTGTCCATCCGCGACGGCTGGTGGGACGAGTGGTACGACGGCACCAACGGCTGGGCCATCCCCACCGCCGACGGCGTGACCGACCCCGAGCGCCGCGACGAGCTGGAGGCCGCCGCGCTCTACGACCTGATCGAGCACGAGGTGGCCGACCGGTTCTACGACCGCACCGACGGCCTGCCCCGGCGCTGGCTGGAGATGGTCCGCCACACCCTGACCTCGCTCGGGCCCAAGGTGCTCGCCGGGCGGATGCTCCGCGACTACGTGGTCGACCTCTACGCCCCGGCCGCCAGGTCCGCCCGCGCCCTGCTGGACGACGGGTACGAGCCCGCCAAGGGGTTCGCCGCCTGGAAGCTCCGGGTCGGCCGGGCGTGGCCGGGCGTCCGGGTCGAGCACGTGGAGGCCTCCGGAGTGGGCGACACCCCCGAGCTCGGCGCGTCCCTGGACCTGAAGGCGACCATCGCCCTCGGCGAGCTGGAGCCCGGCGACGTCCGGGTCCAGGCGGCCTACGGCCGGGTGGGGCTCCACGACGAGCTGATCGCCCCCGTCCACGCCGATCTGGCCGTCGAGTCCGTCGGAGACGACGGCCGGGCGGTCTTCACCGGGACCGTCCCGCTCGACCGGACCGGCTCCTTCGGCTACACCGTCCGCGTCGTGCCCCACCACCCCCTGGTGGCGTCCCCGGCCGAGCTGGGCCTGGTCGCGGTGCCCGAGGAGCCCGCGGGCATGACCAACGGCACCCTGCGCTGAGATCGCGCGCCGGCCCGGGACGCTCCCCGGGCCGCGCGGCGGGACCACCGCGGGCCAGCCGGCAGGGCCGGAGGACCGGGCTTTCCGGCCGAGGCCGAGGTACCGGAC
Organism: Streptosporangium fragile; assembly: GCF_039534445.1. Lineage (NCBI taxonomy): Bacteria > Bacillati > Actinomycetota > Actinomycetes > Streptosporangiales > Streptosporangiaceae > Streptosporangium > Streptosporangium fragile. The sequence continues at coordinate 24,621 of NZ_BAAAVI010000003.1, forward strand.
GGCCGGCCGGTCGTCCGGGCGGCCGGTCACCGCGCACCGCCGACCGGTGGCGGCGCGGACGACGTGCGAGGGGTTCCCCGGTACGGCGAGGTCGGTATCCTTGGCCCGCTATGGGGAAGAGCGCGGATCTCGTCGTGATGGGCGCCGGGCCGTCCGGCCTGGCCGCCGCCTGGCGGGCGGCGCTCCGCGGGCTCTCGGTGACGGTGCTGGAGCGGGCCGGCCACGTGGGCGGCCTGTCGGCGAGCTTCGAGGTGGCCGGCGTCCGGGTGGACCACGGCAGCCACCGGCTGCACCCGGCGACCCCGGCGCACCTCCTGGCCGACCTGCGCGGGCTTCTCGGTGACGACCTCCAGCAACGGCCCCGCAACGGACGCCTGAGGATCGCCGACCGGTTCGTGGGCTTCCCGCTGAAAGCCGGGGAACTGGCCGGACGCCTGCCCCCGCGGCTGCTGGCGGGGGTCGCCCGTGACGCGCTCACGGCCCCGCTGCGGAACGCGGGCCCCGGTGCCGCCTACGCCGAGACGCTCAGGGCGAGCCTCGGCCCGGCCCTCTACGAGGCCCTCTACGCGCCGTACGCGGTCAAGCTCTGGGGCCTGCCGGGCGAGGAGATCGACGGTGACCAGGCGCGCAAGCGCGTCACCGCAGACAGCCCCTGGAAGATCGCCCGGCGCGTCCTGCGTGGCCGGCCCGACGGGCAGGGGCGCGTCTTCCACTACCCCCGGCGCGGTTTCGGGCAGATCGTCGAGGCCCTCGCCGACGCGGCCGCCGCCGCGGGAGCCGACATCCGCCTCGGCACGGCCTGCACCCGCATCGCCCCCACCGCCGAGGGCGTCCTGCTGCGCACCGCACCGCCGGCCGTCCCCGGAGCCGCGCCCGGCGGCGCGGGTCCCGCGGGGCGCGGCGCTCCGCCGGGAGTGGCGGCTCCCCGCGGCGCGGGAGAGGAGTTCACGGCCGGGCGGGTGTTCTCCACGATCCCGATGCCCGCGCTGGCCCGGCTGGTGGAGCCGGGGCCTCCGGCGGGGGTCGTCGAGGCGGCCGCGCGGCTGCGCTTCCGGGCGATGGCGCTGGTCTACGCGGTGCACGAGGGCGGCAGGTGGACGCCGTTCGACGCGCACTACCTGCCCGGCCCCGGCACCCCGGTCACACGCGTCTCCGAACCCGCCAACTACCGCGTCAGCGCCGCCGACCCCGCCGACCGCACGGTGCTCTGCTTCGAGATCCCCTGCGCGGTGGGCGACGAGATCTGGACCACCGACGACTTCTCCGGGATCGTCCACGACACCCTGGCCCGTTCCGGCCTGCCCCCGCTCCGCCTGGCGGAGATCGCCGTGCGCCGGGTGCCCCACGTCTACCCCGTCTACGAGACCGGTTACGCCGCCCACCTGGCCGGCCTGGACGCCTGGGCGGGCACCGTCCCCAACGTGACCACCTTCGGCCGGCTGGGCCTGTTCGCCCACGACAACACCCACCACGCCATGGCCATGGGCTACGACGCCGTCGACTCCCTCACCTCCGGCGGCTGGGACGCCCCCGCCTGGCGGGCCGCCCGCGCGCGCTTCGCCCGCCACGTCGTCGAAGACTGAGCCGGGGCGGTTTGCCCGTCACGTCGTCGGAGACCGAGCCGGGGCGTTTCGTCCGCCAGGTCGCCGGAGACCGAGCCGCCGCCCTCCGGCCCGCAGCGGGGACCGCCCCGGGACCGCGGTGGGGCGGGCGTGGCGAATCCCGGGGATCTCCCCGGCGGTATCGCGAGGACTTTCTTCATGATCGGCAGCGACACGCCCATTTCACATGGGATGCCGTCATATCGCCGATCACCCCAGAAGTGCCTGGTCACGGACCGTAACATGCCTCACTGAATCGATGATCACTACGTTTCCGCCGCCCTTTGCCCGATACGGGCGCGGGGGAGCGCGGTCGGGGGTGCACGTGTCGGACCGTGAGAAGAGGGCCGGCCGCAGACGCCGGCTGTTCCGGATGGGGCTGGTCCTCTCCGTGGCTGCGAACGTGGCGTGCGCGCCGGTGGGCGTACCGGGCGCGGAGGCCGGCGGGCAGCCGCCCGGTGGCCGTCCACCGCAGGTCACCGCCGTGGCCCTGGCGGGCGATGCGCCGTCCGCCACGCCGTCCGGTGTCGTGCCCTCGGGTGTCGTGCCGTCCGGAGGCGAGGCGCCGTCGGGTGTCGCCGCGGTGGGCGCGGCGCGGAGCGCCCCGGACTTCGCCGCCCTCGCCGCGGAGGGGGCGCGGAGGCAGGCACGCGAGATCCGTGCGGGAACCCGTGCCGGCGGCGGGAACGTCGCCGCCGCCTGCCCGCCGACCTCGGTCATCTGCCTGGAGAACAGCAAACCCGGCAACCCTCCCAGCGAGTGGGACGTCTCGGGATCGGGCAGTTCGACGATCCAGGGTTACACGACGCAGATGAGCGTCGGCAAGGGAGAGACCGTCCGCTTCAAGGTCGACACCGTGGCCACCGACTACCGCCTCGACGTCTACCGCATCGGTTACTACGGCGGAATGGGCGCGCGGAAGATCACGACGCTCGCCCCGTCCGTCCCCCTGCCGCAGGCGCAGCCCCAGTGTGTGGAGGAGACGACGACCGGACTGGTCGACTGCGGCAACTGGGGGGAGTCGGCCTCCTGGGCGGTGCCCGCCGACGCCGTCTCCGGGGTCTACATCGCCAAGCTCGTCCGGGAGGACGGGACGAGCGGCGCCAGCCACATCATCTTCGTGGTCCGGGACGACACCCGGGGGTCGGACCTGCTGATGAAGACCTCCGACGCCACCTGGCAGGCGTACAACAGGTACGGCGGGAACAGCCTCTACTTCGGCGAGCCCGCGGGCCGCGCCTACAAGGTCAGCTACAACCGCCCGTTCCGCACGCGCGGCACGGCCAGCAGCGACGCGCCGGAGACCTTCTTCTTCAACTCCGAGTACCCCATGATCCGGTGGCTGGAGGCCAACGGGTACGACGTGAGCTACACCACCGACGTGGACACCGTCACGCGCGGCCAGGAACTGCTGGAGCACCGGGTCTTCCTGTCCGTCGGCCATGACGAGTACTGGTCGAACGAGATGCGGAACAACGTCGAGAACGCCCGGGACAACGGCGTCAACGTCGCGTTCTTCTCCGGCAACGAGATCTTCTGGAAGACCCGGTGGGAGCCGAGCATCGACGGGACGGACACCCCGACCCGGACGCTCGTCTGCTACAAGGAGACGCACGCCAACGCCAAGATCGACCCCAGCCCGCTGTGGACCGGCACGTGGCGCGACCCGCGGTTCTCGCCGCCGTCGGACGGGGGCAGGCCGGAGAACCGCGTGACCGGGACCATCTTCATCGTCAACGGCACCGTCAACGACGCGATCACCGTCCCGGGGGAGTTCGCCCCGATGCGGTTCTGGCGCAACACGTCCGTGGCGAGCCTGCAACCCGGGCAGACCGCGACGTTCCCCGCGGGAACGCTCGGGTTCGAGTGGGACCAGGCGCCGGACGACGACTTCGAACCGCCGGGGACGGTGCGGCTCTCCCGGACGACGGTGTTCCAGTCCACCAAGTACCTGCTCGACTTCGGGAGCACCTACGGCTCCGGGACCGCCACGCACAGCCTGACCCTCTACCGGGCCCCGAGCGGCGCCCTCGTCTTCGGCGCCGGCACGGTCCAGTGGCCGTGGGGGCTGGACGCCACCCACGACCGGGCGGGCACCCCCACGGACGTCAGGATGCAGCAGGCGACGGTCAACCTCCTGGCCGACATGAACGCCCAGCCGGCCAGCCTCCAGCCCGGTCTCGTCCCGGCGACGGCGTCGACGGACACCACCCCGCCGACCTCGGTGATCGTCAACCCGCCCCAGGGCGCCTCCCTGCAGGCCGGGACGACCGTCACGATCGAGGGGACGGCGGCCGACACCGGCGGCGGGGTGGTGGCCGCGGTCGAGGTGTCGGTCGACGGCGGCGTCCGGTGGCGCCAGGCGACGGGGCGGAGCAACTGGCAGTACGCGTGGACGCCCGAGGGCAGCGGCACACAGACGATCCGGGTTCGGGCGGTCGACGACAGCGGCAACATCCAGGGGACCCCGACCACGAGGACCGTCACCGTCGGCACCGCGACGTGCCCCTGCACCATCTGGCCGGCGTCCACGGTGCCCACCGTGACCTCGGCCGACGACCCCGGCTCGGTCGAGCTCGGGGTGAAGTTCCGGACCTCCGGCCAGGGGACCATCTCGGGGATCAGGTTCTACAAGGGGTCGCTCAACACCGGCACGCACGTCGGCAACCTCTGGACCTCCACCGGGCAGCTCCTGGCGAGGGCGACGTTCACCGGCGAGACCTCGAGCGGCTGGCAGCAGGTGAACTTCGCCACCCCGGTCCCGGTGAACGCCGACACCACGTACGTGGCCTCCTACTTCGCGCCCAACGGCGGATACGCCCAGGACGTCGCGTACTTCACGAGCGCGTTCACGCGGGGGCCGCTCACGGCCCTGGCCAACGGGACGGACGGCGGCAACGGCGTCTACCGGTACGCGACGGGCACCATCTTCCCCGACCGTACGTACCAGGCGAGCAACTACTGGGTGGACGTCGTCTTCACGCCCTCCGGCCCGACCCCGACGGTCACCCCCACGATCACCCCGACCCCCACGATCACTCCGACCCCCGGCACGGAGAGCAGCCTGTGGGACGACACGACGGTCCCGGCGGTGCCGTCGGCGGACGACCCGCGAGCCGTCACGGTGGGGCTGAAGTTCAGGGCGACGGTGAGCGGGACGGTCAGGGGCGTCCGGTTCTACAAGGGCCCGCAGAACACCGGGACCCACACCGGGAGCCTGTGGACCAGCGGCGGCCAGCTGCTGGCGTCGGCGACGTTCACCAACGAGACGGCGAGCGGCTGGCAGCGGATGAACTTCACCACGCCGGTCGCGATCACCGCCGGCACCACCTACGTGGTCTCGTACCACACGACGTCGGGGTTCTACGCGCTGAACAGGTCGTACTTCACCACGCAGTACACCAACGGCCCGCTCGTCGCCCTGGCGAACGGCGCGGAAGGGGGCAACGGCGTGTACCGGTACCGCGCGACGAACGCCTTCCCGTCGAAGAGCTACCAGGCCAGCAACTACTGGGTCGACGTGGTGTTCGTCGCCGGAGGGTAGGCCGCTCGCGCGGGTCCGGCGGGGTGCCGCCGGGCCCGCGCCGTCCGGGCCCGGCGATCTCCGCCGTCAGGGGGAGTTCAGTTCGCGGTGGACGGCGGGGATGACCTTGCGGAGGTAGCTGCCGAGCCTGATGAAGGACCGGCCGGTGGAGCGGAACGCGTAGCGGATCGGGACCTCGCGGTAGACGTACCCCTTGGCGAGCAGGTCCAGAGTGAGGACCTGGGCGTAGTTGTAGTCGTGGACGACCTCGGCGGCGCGGGCCGCCGAGGGGGAGAAGGCGCGGTAGCCGCTCTGCCCGTCGGTCACCTCCTGCCGGGTCATCCAGCGGACCCAGGCCGTGAGCACGCGGTTGCCCAGCCGTCGCTGCGGGAGCATCCGCTCGATGGTCCCGGCGAACCGGGAGCCCACCACGTAGTCGGCCTCGCCGGTGAGGACCGGCGCCGCGACCTGCTCGATGTCCTCGGGGAAGTACTCCAGGTCGGCGTCCAGATAGACCACGGCGGCGGGGTCGAGCCTGACCGCCTCGGCCAGTCCGCGCCGCACCGCGGCGCCCAGCCCGAGGTTGCGCACCTGGGAGACCACCCGGGCGCCCGCCTCGCCCGCCCGCGCGGCCGACGCGTCGGTGGAGCCGTCGTCCACCACGATCGTGACCAGGCGGCGCCCGGCGACCGCGGCCGGCAGGCGGCGCACGACCTCGCCGACCGTCTCCTCCTCGTTGAACACGGGGATGAACGCCACCACGGGCGCGTCCGCGGCGACCGGCAGCGGCTGCGGACGTGCGGGGAGCACCCGGTCGAGTCTCAGGCGGCCGAAGTAACCAGGGGAGGGGATCATGAGAGCGGTACCTCCGACAAGGAGCGAGTAGACCGTTTTGAGGGCGTGGGTGAGCAGGGCGACGGCGAACGCGGGGCCGGACGCGACGCCGAGGGCGGACAGCGCGGCGGTGGCCGCGGCCTCGTAGGAGCCGAACCCGCCGGGCGTGACGGCCACCGTCTGGGCGGCGATGGTCACGGCCGTCACCGCCACCGCCTCGGCCGGCGACAGCGCCACCCCGGCCAGCCGGGCGACCTCGTACACGACCGCCGACTCCAGCACCCACGCCGCCATCGCGGCGAGGAACGCGACCGGCAGCGCCGCCGCCGTCCGCCGTCCCGGGCCGGAGCCCGCCGGCCCGCGGCCCGCCGGGCGGGGGTGCGAGCGCAGGAACCAGATCCCCGCGGCGACCATGACCAGCGTGAGGCCGCCGAGCACCGGCCCGAGCCAGGGGCCGGCGAGGGCCGAGACCAGAGCCGGGGCGCCGGCCGCGGCGAGCAGGAACACCGCGACCAGGTCGGCCGCGCGGAGGGTGACGGTCGAGGCGACCACCGGGGCGGCCGGCAGGCCGGTCCTGCGCAGGACCGAGGTCACCCGCAGGGCCTCGCCCAGCCGGAACGGCAGGACGTGGTTGCCCAGCAGGGAGACGTGCAGGGCGGCCCACGACTGGCCGGGCGACAGGCCGGGCAGCACCCACCGCCACGACCACGCCCGCAGCGCGAACGCGCATCCGTACAGCGCGAGGGCGGCCAGCACCCCCGGCGGGTCACGCAGCAGCGCCAGCGAGGCGGAGGCCAGGTCGGGCCCCGAGACCGTGCGGGTGAGGTAGCCGACGGCGACGGCGAGGACCACCAGCCCGGCCGCGCGCCGCGCCCACGCGAGCGGTGACCGGCGGCCCGCCGGGGCCCCGGAACCCGGTGACGCCGGCGCCCCGGCCGCCGGGTCGGGTGACGCGGCCGCGGGGCGCGGGGAGTCCGGGACCGGGGCGGGTGGCGGCGCCGGGTCGGGTGACGCGGCCGGAGCGGGGTCGGCCATGGGTGTCCTCACATGAAGCTTTATGCTCTCAATAAGTGAGGTTAGGCTACCTTTAGTGAGGCTACGGAGAGGGCAGAGGGTGTCATCCATCGTGACCGGAGCCGCCGGGTTCATCGGCCGGATGCTGACGCGCACCCTCATCGAGGCCGGTGAGAACGTCGTCGGCATCGACCGGATCCCCCAGCCCGCCAGGCCCGGCCTGACCGTCCTCACCGCCGACCTCCTCGACGACGACGGGCTCGTGCGCGCCGCCCTCGACGGCGCCGACGTGGTCTACCACCTGGCCGGCTGCCCCGGCGTGCGCGACCGCCGTCCCGGCGTCGCCCGGCGCCGCCACCGCGACAACGTCCTGGCCGGGGCCCGCGTGCTGGCCGCCGTGCCGCCCTCCGTGCCGCTGCTCGTCGCCTCCTCCAGCTCGGTGTACGGCGGGGCCCGCGGCGGGTGGCCGAGCCGCGAGTCCGATCCGCCCCGGCCCGCCGGTGGCTACGCCGAGAGCAAGACGCTGCTGGAGCGGCTGTGCGCCGAGCGGATCGCCCGCGGCGGGCTGACCACCGTGGTCCGGCCGTTCACCGTGGCGGGCGAGGGCCAGCGGCCCGACATGGCCCTGTCGCAGTGGCTGGCCGCGGCCCGCGAGGGCCGCCCGCTACGGGTGCTCGGCTCGCTCGACCGCACCCGCGACGTCACCGACGTCCGGCAGGTCGCCCGCGCGATGACCGACCTGGTGGCCCGAGGCGCCCAGGGCACGGTCAACATCGGCACCGGACGGGGCCACAGCCTGCGCGCCCTGGCCGCCGCCGTGGCGGAGGCACTCGGCGCCGAGGTGTCCTTCGCCGTCGAGCCCGCGTCCCCCGTGGAGCCCGGTGCTTCCCTGGCCGACACCTCCCGTCTGCGCTCCCTGGTCGGCTGGACGCCCGAGACCGACCTCCTCGACCTCGTCCGCCGCCAGGCCGCGGCCTCGGCGCCGGCCGCCCCCGGTGACCGCTCCGGGAAGGTCCGCGAGCCCGTCGCCGTCGGCGCGTCCGCCGCGGGCCCCGTCGTCGGCGCCGGGCCCGCCGGGCCCGGTCTCCGCGCCGCCGTCCGGGGAGCGGCCGTGCTCTCCTCCCTGGCGGAGGCGACATGACCGGGCGGGTGGCCCGGGCGGGGACGGGGATCCCGGAGCGCGGCGCGGGCGAAACGCGGTTGGAGCGGTCCAAGAGCCGGTCGGCGGTCCGGGCCGCGGTCCTGGCCGGGGTGGTCGGCACGGTGGCCGCGCTCCTCGGCATCGGGGTGCGCGCCCGCTTCGGCGGCCATGTGGCGGTCGACGAGCCGCAGTACCTGCTGACCGCCCTGTCGATCTTCGAGGACTTCGACCTCGACATCACCGACGAGCTCGACCGGCGGCGCTGGGCGCCGTGGGCGGGGACCGAGCCCCTGCCGGTCCAGACGGAGGTCCTCGCCGACGGCACGCAGATCAGCCCGCATGATCCGCTGCTGCCGATCCTGCTCGCCCTCCCGATGGGGCTCGGAGGCTGGATCGCGGCCAAGGCGGCCCTGGCGGTCATGGCCGGGGTGCTCGCCGCGCTGACCCTGTGGACGGCGGTCCACCGGTTCGCGGTCCCGCTCCGGCTCGCCACGGTGGGGGTGACCCTCGCCGCGGCCTCGGCGCCCCTCGCCGTCTACGGCCAGCAGGTCTACCCCGAGCTGCCGGCGGCCCTGGCCGTCCTCGCCGCCGTGGCCCTGCTGACCGGCCCCGCCTTCGCGTCCGGCGACCGCCCGCGCGGTCGGGGCGTCGCGGCGTTCGGGCTGGTGATCATCGCGCTGCCGTGGCTGTCGGTGAAGTACGCGCCGGTGACCGCGGTGCTCGCGGGCCTCGCCCTGTGGCGGCTGTGGCGGCTCGGCCGGCCGGGGGGCGGCCGGCGGCCGGCGGTGGCGCTCGCGGGCTGGTTCGCCGCCATGGGCGTCGTCTACCTGGTGATCCACCGCCTCGTCTGGGGCGGCTGGACGGTCTACGCCAGCGGCGACCACTTCCAGGAGTCCGGCGAGTTCGGCGTGATGGGCTTCAACCCCAACTACGTCGGGCGGGCCTCGCGCCTCATCGGGCTGATGGTCGACCGGGGGTACGGCCTGGCGGCCTGGCAGCCCGCCTGGCTGCTGCTCCTGCCCGCCGCGGGCTTCGCGCTGTGGTGCCTGCGCCCGCGCGGTGCGGGGCCGCGCCCGCGCGGCGCGATATCGCGCCGGTCCGCCGCGGTGCTGCTGCTCCCGCTCGCCGCCGGATGGCTGACCGCGACGTTCGTCGCGCTGACCATGAACGGCTACTGGTGGCCGGGTCGCCAGCTCGTGGTGGTGCTGCCGCTCGCCCTGCTGCTCGTCCTCGTCCTGCTGGCGGCCCGGCCGGGCCGCACGCGCTGGGCCGCGCTCGCGCTGGGCCTGGCCGGGACGGTCGACTACGCGTGGTTGCTGGCCGACGGGTACGCCCGGCGGATCACCTGGGTGAGCGGCTTCGAACAGGCCGGCTCGCCGCTCTACCGGCTCCTGCGGCCCGTCCTCCCCGACTACCGGCTGGGCTGGGGCGGTTTCTGGCCGCTCCACCTGACCTGGGGGGTCGTGTTCGTCCTGTTGATCGCGTACGGCATGCCGTATCTCGGGAAAGGAAGATCCCATGAAGAGGACCTCGATCCGCGCGCTGGCGACGGTACTCGCGATGGCGGGGGCGTTGACCTTCGGCGTGGCCGCCTGCGGCGGTGAGAACGACGACGACGGTGGTTCCGGCTCCTCCAGCTCCAGCTCCTCGGAGTGACCGGGTGCCCGGCCGGTCGGGGCGTCCCGGGGACGGGAGTCCCGATCAGCCGGGACGCCCCGGCCGGACACCCGGTGCACGGGACCGGGCCACCCACCACGTGGCAAACAGCAGCAGATAGCCAGTAGAAGGAAGTACGCCCATGTCGCTGCGCAGGCTGGTCGCCGCCGCCCTCGTCCCCTTGGCGCTGCTCGCGTCCGCCTGCGGCGGGGGAGACGAGGCCGAGAGCTTCGACGAGAACTCCCTGGTGATCTATTCGGGACGCAACGAGAACCTCGTCGGCCCGCTGCTCGACAAGCTGAAGACCGCCACCGGCCTGGACGTCCAGGTCCGCTACGGCGACAGCGCCGAGCTGGCCGCGCAGATCCTGGAGGAGGGCGCCGACACCCGGGCCGACCTCTTCTTCTCCCAGGACGCCGGGGCGCTCGGCGCGTTGAGCAAGCACGGGATGCTCGCGCCGGTCCCGCAGGACCTGCTGAGCCGGGTTCCGGCCCACTACCGCAGCTCGGAGGGGACCTGGGTGGGCCTCTCCGGCCGGTCCCGGGTGATCGTCTACGACCCCCGCACGGTCGCCGCGCCGCCCAAGAGCGTCTTCGAGCTGACCGACCCCAAGTGGCGGGGCAAGGTCGGCTGGGCGCCGACCAACGCCTCGTTCCAGGCGTTCGTCACCGCGCTGCGCGTGGTCTCCGGCGAGGACAAGGCCCGGCAGTGGCTGGAGGCGATGAAGGCCAACGGCACCCAGACCTACCCGAACAACGTCGAGATCCTCAACGCCGTCGACGCCGGGAAGCTGCAGCTCGGCCTGATCAACCACTACTACTGGTACGAGAAGGTGGCCGAGCAGGGCACCGCGGGAGTGCCCTCCCGGCTGGCCTACCTGCCGGGCCGGGACCCCGGGGCCCTGGTCAACGTCGCGGGCGTGGGCGAGCTGAAGAACACCAAGCACGCCGAGGCGGCCAGGAAGGCGATCGACTACCTGCTCGGCCCCGACGCGCAGAAGTACTTCGCCGACACCACCAAGGAGTATCCGCTGGTCTCCGGGGTGGCGACGGCCCCCGGCCTGCCGCCGCTCGACTCGCTGAAGGGCCCGGAGGTCGACCTGTCCAAGCTCGACTCGCTGGAGCAGACCATCACCCTCCTGCAAGACGTGGGTCTGGTCTAGATGTCGTCTCGCCGGATTCCCGCGGGGCTGCTCTGGCCCGCCGGAGTGACGGCGGCGCTGGCCCTGCTCCCGGTCGCCTACCTGGCGGTGCGCTCGGTCGAGGGCGGTCTCGACGCCGTGGCCAGGACCCTGCTGCGGGCCAGGACGCTGGAGCTGGCCGTGCGCAGCCTGGGCCTGGCCGCCGTGGTGACCGCGCTGTGCGTGGTCGTGGGCGTCTCGCTGGCCTGGCTGGTGGTCAGGAGCGACATGCCCGGCCGCCGCGTGTTCGGCGTCCTCGCCGCGCTGCCGCTCGCGGTGCCGTCCTACGTCGCGGCCTACACGTGGGTGGCCGCCCTCGGCCTGGAGGGGTTCGCCGGGTCGGTGCTCGTGCTCACCCTGTGCAGCTACCCCTACGTCTACCTGCCGGTGGCCGCGGCGCTCAGCCGGATGAACCCGGCGGCCGAGGAGGTCGCCCTGTCGCTGGGCCGCAGCCGTTACGCGGTCGTGCTCCGCCAGTTGCGGCCCGCCGCGGCGGCGGGCGGGCTGCTGGTGGCGATGTACGTGCTCTCCGAGTTCGGCGCGGTGGCCATCATGCGTCTGGACGTCTTCACCACGCAGATCTACACCTCCTACCGGGCGGGCTTCAACCGGACCCCGGCGGCGGTGCTGGGGCTGCTGCTGGTGCTGGTCACGCTTCTGATCGTGGTGGCCGAGTTCCGCACCCGGGGCCGGGCCGCGTACGCCATGCGGGGCGGGGCGGCGCGCAGACCCTCGGTGATCCGGCTCGCCCCCGGCCCCAGGGCGCTGGCGCTGGCGTGGTCCGTCGCCCTGGCGGGGCTGGCCGTCGGCTTCCCGCTGGCGAGCATCGGCTACTGGCTCCTGAACGGCTCCTCGGCCCGGCTGGATCCGGTGGACCTGTCGGAGGCGGTGGGCGCCACGCTCGCCGTCGCCGCGGCGGGCGCGCTGCTCACCACGGCGCTGGCCGTCCCGGTCGGGATCATCGCGGCCCGGCACCGCGGCCGGGTCGCCACCTTCCTTGAGCAGTCCACCTATGTCGGGCACTCGCTGCCCGGCATCGTCATGGCACTGTCGCTGGTCTTCTTCGCCGTGCGCTACGTCCCGGCGATCTACCAGCGGTCGCCGCTGCTGGTGATCGCCTACGCGGTGCTGTTCATGCCCGCCGCGGTCGGCGCCGTACGCGCCTCGGTGCTCCAGTCGCCGCCGGTCCTGGAGGAGGTCGCCCGGTCGCTGGGCCGCACCCCGCTCCAGGCGGTGCGCGCGGTGACCCTGCCGCTGGCGCTGCCCGGGGTGCTGGCCGGGGCCGCGCTGGTGTTCCTGACCGCGATGAAGGAGCTCCCGGCGACCCTGCTGCTGCGCCCCACCGGCATGGACACCCTCGCCACCCGCCTGTGGACGGAGACCGGCTCCGGCGCCTACGCGGCCGCCGCGCCGTACGCCGCCCTGCTCATGCTTCTGGCGGCCGTCCCGGGGTTCCTCCTGGGCCGCCGATCTCTGGAGGAGACGCCATGAGACTGACCGTCACGGACGTGACCAAGTCGTTCGGCGGCACGCGGGTGCTGCGCGGCGCGTCGCTGACCGTGGAGGAGGGCGACCTGGCCGCGGTGCTGGGCCCGTCCGGCTGCGGCAAGACCACGCTGCTGCGGATCATCGCCGGGTTCGAGAGCCTCGACTCCGGCTCGGTGCGGATCGGCGACCGCGAGGTGTCCGGGCTGCCGCCGGAACGGCGCAAGGTCGGGATCGTGCCCCAGGAGGCGGCGCTCTTCCCGCACCTGTCGGTGGCGCGCAACGTCGGCTTCGGGCTGCCGCGTGGCTCCGCGGAACGGATCGAGGAGTGCCTGGAACTGGTCGGCCTGGCCGGTCTGGGCGCCCGGATGCCGCACCAGATCTCCGGCGGGCAGCAGCAGCGGGTGGCCCTGGCCCGCGCGCTCGCCCCGCGGCCCGGCGTGGTGCTGCTGGACGAGCCGTTCAACGCCCTGGACCGGTCGCTGCGGGTGAGCGTCCGCGACGAGGTGCGGGCGGCGTTGAAGCGGGCGGGGGCCACCGCCGTGCTGGTCACGCACGACCAGGAGGAGGCGCTGTCCATGGCCGACACCGTCGCCGTCATGCGTGAGGGCCGGATCGTCCAGGAGGGCAGCCCCATCTCGGTCTACGCCGAGCCGTTCGACCTGGGCGTGGCCACGTTCGTGGGGGAGGCGGTGGTCCTGGCGGCCACCTCGGACCACGGCGTCGCCTCCTGCGAGCTGGGCAGTCTGCCGCAGCGGACCAACGGCGTCCCGGGCCGGGGCAGGGTGGCGCTCCGGCCGGAGCAGTTCGTGCTCCGCGAGCCGGGGGAGGGCGCGGCCGGGCTGGTCGAGCGGGTGGAGTTCTTCGGCCACGACGCGGCGGTCACGGTCGTGCTGGACTCGGAGACGGTCGTCAGGGCCCGTACGCGGGGCGACGTGCTCCACCGGCCGGGCGACCGGGTGGGCGTCACGGTCCAGGGGCCGGTGCTGTTCTTCCCCGAGTGAGGTGCCCGCCCTCCCCGGTGAGGTGCCCGCTCTCCCGAGTGAGGCCGCTTCCCCGAGTGAGATGCCCGCTCCCCGATGAGGTGTGCGCTTCCCGGGTGAGGTGCCCCCCTTCCCCGGGCGGGCGTCTCTTCGCGGGCGCGGAGTCTGCTCTCCCCGCGTGGGGCCCGCTTCCCGGCCGGGACGCCCTTCCTTGGCCGGATATCGGATGATTGGCGAGAAATCTCTCTAATCCGGCAAAACGTGACAATTAGCCCTTCAGTGGAGTTCTTCCTGCTTTGGGGTGGGAATGGGTGGATAGCCGATATTTCGTGCACCCCGGAGAGAACATTGGACGCCTGGACGTTCGAGGGCCAGCCCGGCTCGCTCGGTGACACCGCGGTCACCCTGGTCGAGGGAAGCTCCTTCTGCGTGTGCTCGCGCAACGGCGACATCATGCAGGGAGGGGCGCAGGGGGTCTACCACGCCGACACCCGGCTGCTCTCGCGCTGGGAACTCCGGGTGGACGAGACCCCGGTGGAGGCGCTCAGCGTGCTGCCCCGCGAGCCGTACCACACGAAGTTCCTCTGCCGGGCCGCCCCCCGCCCCGGCAGAGCGGAGAGCAGCCTGCTCGTGATCCGGGACCGCTACGTCGGCGGGGGCCTCCGCGAGGACCTCACCCTGCGCAACCTGGCGGACGAGCCGGCCGGGTGCGTGGCCGACATCCACGTCGCCTCCGACGTGGCCGACCTGTTCGAGGTGAAGGCCGGGCGGATCCGGCACGTGAGCGACGTGGAGACGACGGCCGACAGGGCGGGGCTGCTGATCGTCTCCGCGAGCCGTCGCCGCGGCACCCGGGTGGTGGCCGACCCTCCGCCGTTCGCCGTGCCGGGCGTGCTCATCTTCCGGACCGTCGTCCCCGCGCGGGGCGAGTGGACCGTCACCCTCCAGGTCAACCCGATCCTGGAGGGTGAGGAGTCGCCCGCGTGGTTCGCCACCCACCATCCGATCGATCACGCCGAGCCCGTCAGGCGCCGGGCCGACTGGGAGCGGCTCAGCCCGTCCGTCAAGACCCCGAACCGCGCGCTCTCCCACGTCCTGCGCCGGTCGAGGGAGGACCTCGGGGCGCTGCGGCTGTTCGACGCGGACCGGCCCGACGAGCTGCCGACGGTCGCCGCCGGCGCGCCCTGGTTCATGACCCTGTTCGGCCGCGACTCGCTGCTGACCTCGATGATGGCGCTCCCGATGGACCAGTCGCTGGCGCTCGGCACGCTGTGCCGCCTGGCCAGGCTCCAGGGCACGGCCGAGGACCCGCTGACCGAGGAGGAGCCCGGCAAGATCCTGCACGAGCTCCGCTTCGGGGCGCAGGCCGGCACCACCCCGCACGGCGGGCAGGCCTACTACGGCTCGGTCGACGCGACCCCGCTGTTCGTGATGCTCCTGGGCGAACTGCGCCGCTGGGGCCTGCACAAGCAGGCCGTCGAGGAGCTCATGCCGCACGCGGACGCCGCCCTCGACTGGATCCGCGGGTCGGCGAACCCGTTCCTGACCTACCGCCGCAAGACCGACCACGGCCTGGTCAACCAGGGGTGGAAGGACTCCTTCGACGGCGTCACCTTCGCCGATGGCACCCTCGCCCGCGCGCCCATCGCCCTGGCCGAGGTCCAGGGCTACGTCTACGCCGCCTACATCGCCCGCGCCCACTTCGCCCACGAGTGCGGCGACACCGTCCTGGAGGAGCAGTGGACCTCCCGCGCCGGGCGGCTCAAGGACGCGTTCAACGAGCGGTTCTGGCTGCCGGACCGGGGTTACTACGCCATCGCCCTGGACGGCGCGGGACGTCCCGCCGACAGTCTCGCCTCCAACATGGGCCACTGCCTGTGGACCGGCATCGTCGACGAGGACCGCGCCGCCTCCGTCGCCGAGCACCTGCTCTCGCCCCCGATGTTCACCGGGTACGGCGTGCGGACCCTCGCCTCGACCATGGGCGCCTACAACCCGATGAGCTACCACAACGGCTCGGTCTGGCCGCACGACAACGCCCTGGTCGCGGCCGGCCTGATGCGCTACGGCTTCGCGGAGGGGGCGCAGCGGGTCGCGTCCGGCCTGCTGGACGCGGCCGAGACGTTCGGCTGGCGGCTGCCGGAGCTCTTCTGCGGCTTCGACCGGGCCGAGTTCCACCGGCCGGTGCCCTTCCCCACCTCGTGCTCGCCGCAGGCGTGGGCCGCGGCGAGCCCCATCCACCTGGTCCGGACCCTCATGCGCCTCGAACCGTGGATCCCCTACGGTCGGCTGTGGCTGGCCCCCACCGGGCTGAAGGGCCTGCGGGTCAGGGGCCTGCCTCTCGCGGGCTCCAGGGTCACGATCGACGTCGGCGACGGCGGCGCCTCCATCACGGGCCTGCCGGAGGGGATTGTCGCCGTCCACGAGCCGCGCACCCCCATGACCGCCGCCCTGCGGCGGGCCCCCTGAGCCCCCTGAGCCCCCTGAGCCCCCGGTCATCCGTTCACATATTCCGGGAGAGGTTGCCATGGCTTCTTCACACGGCATCCCGCGATGGTCCGACAGCCTGCGAATCCTGATGGTCGCGCCCCCCTGGTACGACATCCCGCCCCAGGGTTACGGGGGAATCGAGTCGATGGTGGCCGACCTGGTCACCGGGCTGGTCCGGCACGGGCACGACGTGACCCTGATCGGCGCGGGTGCGCCGGGGACGCCCGCGCGGTTCCTGCCCACCTACGAGCGGCCGCCCTCCGAGCGGATGGGCGAGTCGATGCCGGAGGTGTTGCACGCCGCCAAGGCGCACACGCTGAGCTCGACCCTTGACGTGGACGTCGTCCACGACCACTCCCTGGCCGGGCCGCTGACCGCGCACGGGCAGGCCGTGCCGACCGTGGTCACCTCGCACAGCGGGGTGCACGGGGAGTTCGGCGAGTACTACCGGGCGCTCGGCACGCGTGTCTCGGTGGTCGCCGTCTCCGAGGCCCAGCGGCGCCTCGCCCCGGACCTGAACTGGGCGGGGGTGGTGCACAACGCCGTCGACGTCGGATCCTTCCCGTTCCGGGACCGCAAGGAGGAGTGGGTGCTCTGGCTCGGCCGGTTCAACGAGGACAAGGGCGCGCACCTGGCCATCGACGCCGCCCGCGCGGCGGGACGGCGGATCCTGCTCGCCGGGCGGATCACCGAGCAGGTGGAGCACGACTACTTCGACGAGTTCGTCCGGCCCAGGCTCGGTCCCGGCGCCGAGTACCTCGGCGAGGCGGACCTCGCCCGCAAGCGCGAGCTGCTGGCGGCGGCCCGCTGCCTGCTCTTCCCGATCCGCTGGGAGGAGCCGTTCGGCATGGTCATGATCGAGGCCATGGCCTGCGGCACGCCCGTGGTCGCCCTCGGCCGGGGCGCCGTGCCCGAGGTGGTCGTGGACGGGGTCACCGGCTTCATCCGCGGCGCCCCCGAGGATCTCCCCGCCGCCGTCGAGGCGGCCGGCGCGCTCGACCCGCGGGCCTGCCGGTCCCGGGCGGAGCGCTGCTTCGACGTGGACGTGATGGCCCGCGCGTACGAGGCGATCTACCGCAGGACGATCCTCCGGGTGCCCCGGCAGGCGGGCGAGACCAGAGACCTGGTGCTGCCCGCCACGTAGCGGCGTTCTATGTTGGAGCACGGCGCGCGACCGGCGGCGCGCCGGTCGCGCGACGGCGCGGCGGGGTCTCGGCGGAAGGACGTCCATGGGCGAGTTCGTGCGGGTGGAGACGGCTGACGGGGTCGCGACGATCAGGCTCGACCGGCCGAAGATGAACGCGCTCAACCGGCAGGTCCAGTTGGAGATCGCCGAGTGCGCCCGCCAGGTGGACGCCGACCCGGCCGTGCACGCCGTGGTCCTCTACGGCGGCCAGGTCTTCGCGGCCGGCGCGGACATCAAGGAGATGGCCGACATGCCGTACGCCGACATGGCCGTCCACTCCCGGGTCCTGCAAGACTGCTTCACCGCGGTCGCCCGGATCGGCAAGCCCGTCATCGCGGCCGTCACCGGCTACGCGCTGGGCGGCGGCTGCGAGCTGGCCCTGTGCGCCGACATCCGGATCGCCGGGGAGTCGGCCAAGCTCGGTCAGCCGGAGATCCTGCTCGGCCTCATCCCCGGGGCCGGGGGCACCCAGCGGCTGCCCCGGCTGATCGGCCCGTCCAGGGCCAAGGACCTCATCTTCACCGGCCGCCACGTCTCCGCCGAGGAGGCGCTGCGGATCGGCCTCGTCGACCGGGTCGTACCGGACGCCGACGTCTACGGCGAGGCCCTGGCCTACGCCGCCCGGTTCGTCGGCGGGCCGGGCCTGTCGCTGCGCGCCGCCAAGAAGGCGATCGACCACGGCCTGGAGACGGACCTCGACACCGGTCTGGAGATCGAGCGCCTGCAGTTCGCCGGGCTGTTCGCCACCGACGACGCCAGGATCGGCATGCGGGCCTTCGCCGACCGGTCCAAGGCCGAGTTCACCGGCCGCTGACGCGTTCACCGGTCATGACCGCTCCGCCGCTGGATGCCCGGTCCGTGTAGAAGCTCCTGATTGATCAGTGATTGCCGGTATGGTGCCGGGTTATGGTGCGGTTGCTGAAGCGTGCGCTGATGCCCGCTCCGCTGCGGCGGGCGGTCCTCGGGTGGCTCGACTCCCGATACATCCCCAGGGCGGATCACCGGCAGGACCTCAAGGACGCGCTCCGGGAGGTGCGGACCCTGTCCCGGGAGGTCACCACGTTGCGCGCCGAGGTCACCGGGCTGCGCACCGAGGTCGGCGAGCTCCGGGCGCGCGTGGCCACGGCCGGGGTCGCCCCCGACCGGGCCGCGCGCTGGGACGACGCCCACCGCCTCGCCCAGGAGACCGCGGTCGCGATGGACCGGGTGCTCCAGAACGAGGTCCTGCTCTGGCAGGCCGTCGACCGCGCCGCGGGGGCGGACTCCGCGCGGCCCGCGGAGGGCGTCCCCGGGCGGCCCGAGACCGCCGTGCCGGACGGCGCCGCGGGAGCCGGCTCCGCCCGGCCCCGGGGCGACCTTCCCGAGCCGCCCGAGGCCGGCGCGGCGGCCGGGGTCGTGGAACGGTCCGGGGCGGGTTCCGCGGGGAGCGCCCGATGAGGGTGACCTGGAACGTCGACGGAGGGGCCTGGCACCTGACCTTCCGGCTGGACCCCGAGGACGGCATCACCGGCCTCTGCTCCGACGGGCAGCCGCTGAAGCTGGCCACGAACTCCTGCCGGGTCGAGCTGCCGCGCGCCCTGCCCGACGTCCACCCCGACCTGCCGGCCCTGGCCGCGTGGACCGTGGTCGCGCCGTGGACCCGGCGGCGAATCGTCTTCGACCGGCCGATCTCCGCCCAGCTCGCCGCCGCGTTCGCCGAGGGCTGGGGAGTGGAGGCGGGGCCCGTCGGGAGCCCGGCGCGGTCCGGGTCCAGGCTGGCGATCTCCTACAGCGGCGGCGCCGACTCGGCCGCGGTGGCCGCGATGCTGCCCGACGCGCCGTTCGTGCACTTCCAGCGGGTCTCCCATCCCCGCGTGCCCAACCGCTGGACCCACTACCGCTCCGACGTCCTGGCCGCGCTGGCCGCGGAGACCGGCCGCGAGCTCACCGTCGTCCGCTCCGACCTGGAGTTCACGCTCGCCGAGCCGCGGCCCGGCTACCCCGAGCACCACGCGGTCGCCGCCGGGGCCCTGCTGCTGGCCGACGAGCTCGACCTGGGCGGCCTGGCCTTCGGCTACGAGCTGGGCTCGCGCTGGCTGGGCGGTGACCGCTACCTGCTCCGCTACACCCCCGACAACCCGATGTGGGCCCCGCACGGCGCCTGGGGCCGGGCGTTCGCCGCGGCGGGCCTGCACATCGTGCTCCCGGTGGGCGGGGTGAGCGAGGCCGTCACCATGCGGCTCGCCCTCGGCTCCGAACTGCGCGACCAGGTCCGCTGGTGCCTGCGCGGGGTGAACGGCGCCTGCGGGAGCTGCGGCAAGTGCCTGTACAAGGAGCTCATCCAGGCCGCCGTCGAGCGCCGCCCGCTGCGCACCGCGATCACCGCCGACCGCCCGGTCGCCCGCAAGTGGCAGCAGCCGCCGCCGTACGGCGGGCAGGAGATGATCGAGTACGGCTGCGCCAGGGTGCCCGGCGTCGAGGACACCGTCTTCGGCGCGGCGGCCGGGTTCCTGAAGGCGACCGAGGCGTCCACCGCCTGGCTGGACCGCTGCTACCCGCCCGCGATCGAGGAGATCCCCGAGCCGTGGCGCAAGCAGGTCCGCGACTTCGTCGACGCGGAGGTCGGGTTCATGAGCGACGACGAGGCACGCAACGTCGAGACCTGGGGGACGGCGTGAGGGCGTACGTCCCGGGCGCCACCGCAGCCGCTCCCCGCCACGCGGAGCCCGCCGCCGGCGGCCTGCCGCTCCTCGCGGCCGTGCCGGGGATCTCCGCCGCCGGAGCCGGCGGCCAGGCCGTCCGCGGCGACGGCGGGTACGGCTGATCCCCCGGAGGACCCGCCGGCGTCTGCCGATAATCTGCGTCCGGTGCCCCAGACGGTCTCCGGGGCTCGTGACGATCCCCGACGACTTCCGAGACCTGTGACGACCTCCCCCGACCTCCCCCGACCTCCCCCGACCACCTGTGACGGCCCCCGATGAGCGATGACAGCGGCCCCGCCCCGGCCGAGTCCGAACCCCCGGCCGAGTCCGGCTCCGCCCCGGCCGGGACCGCCGCGGCCGGGGGCGGGGGCGGGGGACTGACCCGCAGGGCGCTGCTGGTCGGCGTGGGCGCGGCCGGCGGTGCCGGGGCCATGTTCGCCGCCATGGGCGCCCTGGGACTGGCCCCCGAGTCGCAGGAGCGGGACTTCGTCCCCCCGCAGCGCTCCGACTTCTCCCTCACCGGCCGGGGCGCGGCCAAGGTGGTCGTCCTCGGCGGCAGCATCGCCGGCCTGACGTGCGCCTACGAGCTGGGCAAGGCCGGGTACGACTGCACGGTCCTGGAGGCGTCCGACCGGGTGGGCGGCAGGACCATCACGCTGCGCGCCGGGGACCGGCTCGACGAACTGGGCGGCGAGACGCAGACGGCGGCGTTCGAGGAGGGCACCTACTTCAACGCCGGCGCCGGGCGGATCGCGCAGTGGATGGTCACCCTGGACTACTGCCGCGAACTGGGCGTCCCCATAGAGACGTTCGTCAACAACAACGCCTCGGCGTACGTCTACACGCGCGGGATGGCGGCCCCGGTCCGGGCGCGTACGGCCCGCGCCGACCTGTACGGCTACGTCGCGGAGCTGCTGGCCAAGGCGAGCGACACCCGCGCGCTGGACCGCCGCCTGACCGCGGAGGACCGCGAGCGGCTGGCGGAGTTCCTGCGGCGCTTCGGCGACCTCGGCCCCGACCTGACCTACCGCGGCTCCACCCGCCGCGGCTTCGAGACCTACCCCGGGGTCGGCGAGGGCGTCCCCCTGGGGGCGCCGCCCTCGCTGCGCGCGGTGCTCGCCGCGGGCACCGGCCGGGCGGTCACCATCGACTTCGGCTACGACCAGGCCATGCCCATGTTCCAGCCGGTGGGCGGCATGGACGCCATCGCCGGCGCGCTCGCCGACGCGGTCGGGCGCGACCGGATCAGGACGGGCACCCGGGTCACCGGGATCAAGAACCTGCCCGACGGCGTCGAGGTCACCCACCAGGGCGGCACCCTGCGCGCCGACTACTGCATCGCCACGCTCCCGCCCCACCTGCTCGCGCGGCTGCCGCACAACCTCGGCGCCCAGGTCACCGCCGCGCTCCGCACGCCCGTCCCGGTCGCCGCGGGCAAGATCGGCCTGGAGTACCGCAGGCGCTGGTGGGAGACCGACGACCGCATCTACGGCGGCGTCACCGAGACCGACCTGGACATCACCCACATCTGGTACCCCTCGCACGGCTACCACTCCCGCACCGGCCTGGTGGTCGGCTACTACAACACCGCGGAGAACGCCGAGCTGTACGGCAGGCTCTCCCACCGTGACCGCCGCACCCGGGCGCTGACCCAGGGCAAGAAGATCCACGGTGAGAAGTACCGCACGGAGCTGCGTTCCAGCGTGTCGATCGCCTGGCAGCGCCGCCCGCACATCGAGGGGGGCTGGGTGACCTGGCCCTCCCACGAGGGAGGGTTCGCCCTCCTGCAGCGCCCCGCGGGCCGGGTCTACTTCGCCGGCGACTGGCTCACGCACCTGGTCGCCTGGCAGGCCGGGGCCATGGAGTCCGCCCGGAGGGCCGTCACCGAGCTGCACCGCAGGGTCCTGCAGGCGACCTCCTGAGCGCCGCCGCGGAACCTTGGGCCGCCGCCGTGGAGTCTCGCGCCGTAGAGTCTTGGGGGGCGGACGACCGGAAGGAGACGAGGCGGCGATGGCGATCGGAACGTTGGACTGGGCGAAGGCCGGTGAGCGCCCGGACCTGCTGGCCGAGCCCGTGGCGCGGGCGGTCGCGGGGCTCGACGGAGTCGAGGTCGCCGAGATCGACCCGGAGCTGGCCGACACGGCGGCCTTCTGCGAGCGCTACGGGGTGGGCCTGGGCGAGTCGGCCAACTGCGTGATCGTGGCCGCCAAGCGCGCCGGGGAGATCGGCTACGCCGCGTGCATGGTGCTCGCCACCACCAGGGCGGACGTCAACGGCGTCGTCCGGCGGCACCTGGGCGCCCGGAAGATCTCGTTCGCGCCGCAGGACGACGCGGTCGGCCTGACCGGCATGGAGTACGGCGGGATCACCCCGCTGGGCCTGCCCGAGGAATGGCCGGTGCTCGTGGACGAGGCGGTGGCGGCTCATCCCGGGGTCGTGATCGGCAGCGGCGTGCGCCGCTCCAAGCTCGCCGTGCCCGGCTCCCTGCTGGCCGGGTTGAAAACGGCACAGGTGCTTCGTCTGGCGAACTGAAGTGGAAATGAGATTAAGTGGAAGGGTAATCGGGAAACCGCCGGGTTCCGCTGAACGTTATTCAGTCGGGGAATGTGGCCTGACGGTTCATCTCGCGGGCGGTGTCTAAGCCGATATGGTGCTTCATGCCATGAATCAGGATGACCGATTGGGCCCTTACCGGCTGCTCCGGCGGCTCGGTGAGGGCGGTATGGGCGTGGTTCACCTCGCCGTCGACCCGCAGGGCCGGCAGGTGGCGGTCAAGGTCCTCCGCGCCGAGGTGGCAGGTGACGACGTCGCCCGTCGCCGTCTTTCGCGTGAGGTGGAGACGATGCGGCGGGTGCGCAGCGAGCACATCGCCGAGGTCCTCGACGCCGACGTGACCGGCCACCGCCCCTACATCGTGACCCGGTACGTCCCGGGCCAGCCGCTCGACGAGCTGGTCAAGCAGGAAGGGCCGATGGAGCTGCCCGCCCTGCTGCGGGTCGCGCACGGCGTGGCCTCGGCGCTGGCCGCCGTGCACTCCGTCGGGGTCATCCACCGCGACCTCAAGCCCGGCAACGTCCTCATCCTCGACGGCCAGCCCGTCCTCATCGACTTCGGCATCGCGCAGGCCGTCGACGCCACCCGGCTGACCCAGACCGGCATGTTCATCGGCACCCCCGGCTACCTGGCGCCCGAGATCATCGAGGGTCACGAGGCCGGTCCCGAGGTCGACGTGCACGCCTGGGCGGGCACCCTGGTCTTCGCCGCCACCGGCCAGCCGCCCTTCGGCAAGGGCACGCTGGAGATGATCTTCTACAACATCACCGCGGGCAAGGCCAATGTCGACGCCGTCCCGCAGCCGCTCCAGCCGGTGCTGCGGGCGGCGCTCCAGCGCGACCCGGCCAAGCGGCCCAAGGCCGCCGAGCTGGCCGCCCACGTGGCTCGCCTGCTGCCCACCGTCCGGCCCCACGTGCCCGACGAGATCGCCACGGTCCCGCAGTTCGACGACTCCGCCCCCCGCGCCGACCACGGCCGCACGGGGGCCTCCGGCGCGCCGGCCGCCCACGGCTCCTCCGCCGGGACCGGCGTCCCGCAGGGCCACACCCCCGCCGCGCACGGCACGGGTCAGGCGGGTCCCGGCGTCCCCGGGCGGCAGGCGGCCGGGATCGACCCCGGTGACGTGCCCACCCCGGTGGCCTCCCGCCCGGCGCCCGCGCAGCCGGGCGTCTGGCCCCCGGCCCCGGCGCAGCCGCGCGAGTACGTCTCACTGCTCGGCGAGGAGCCCGACCCGGCCGCCACCCGCCGGGTGACGCCCGAGGAGCTGCGCCAGGCCGCCGCGGCCCAGAACGCCTCGCGCGACCTGCCCACCGGGCTGATGGGCCCCGAGGACGTCCCGACCCGCGCCGCCACGCCCGCGGCTCCGACCGGCGGCTCCCGGTCCGGGCCGCAGGCCGCCTCCCCGGCTCCCGCGTCGCCGGTCTCCGACGGGGACATCCCGACCCAGCGGGTCCGCCCCCAGGACCTGCAGGAGTACGTCCGCAACCACAACCGGCAGCCTCCGCAGCCGAACCACCCGCAGGCCGGCCCCTCCTACCCCGGCCCTCCGGCCCAACCGCCCTATCCGCAGCAACAGGCCCCGCACGCTCACCCGACGGCCCCGCCGCCCTACCCCTACGCGCACCAGCACCACCAGCAGTCCCCGTCCCACCAGCGGGCGCCGCAGTATCCGCAGGTCCCGCCGCAGGCCCAGTCGTCCGGCTCCTCGCCGTTCCATCCCGGCCAACGGCCGGGCCACGCCTTGCAGCGTTCCAAGGCGTACGGGGTGGCGAGCGCGCTGATGCTGGTCATCATGACGATCGCGGCCGTCGTCGCGCCGGTGCTCGTCGCCGCGGTGGCGATCCCGGCCGCGATCCTGCTGCGCGCCGCCGACATCGCCCAGCCGAGCCTCAACGCCCGCAGGCCGGCCGGCGCGGCGGCGGCCGACGTCTTCCGCGTGTTCGGCCAGCCGGGCGCGCTCGTGAAGTCGATCGGCATCACGGTGGCGCTGGTGCCGTACGCGCTGATCCTCGGCCTGCCGGTCACGCTGCTGCTGGCCGTGCTGGTCCCCGCCATGCCCGTGACCAACACGCTCAGCTGGGGTGTGGCGGTCGCGATCTGGACCGTCTGCGCCGGACCCGGCGTCGAGGGCCCCAGCCGCCAGATGCGACGTACGCTGGCATCACTGCTGCCGTCACGCGGCGCGGCCATGGTCCTGGCCGCGGTGCTGGGCGCGGTGGCGGCGCTGATGGTCTTCCTCGCGGTCGGCACCGTCGGGAAGGGCGCACGGCCGGCCGTCTGGACGCCGGTCCAGGTCGGAACGGTGGTGGACGAACTGAGTGACCTACGAAGGAAGGCCGCGGGATGACGGGGGACACGCAGGCGCCTGAGCGGCTGGGCCCGTACCGGTTGATCAGAAAGATCGGCGAGGGCGGCATGGGCGTCGTCCACCTGGGGCTCGACGAGGACGGCCGCGAAGTGGCCGTCAAGGTCCTGCACCCGCACGTGGCCGCCGACCTCAAGGCGCGCGACCGGCTCACCCGCGAGGTGGAGACCATGCGGCGCGTGCGCAGCCCGCACGTCGCCGAGGTGCTCGACGCCGAGCTCACGGCCAAACAGCCCTACATCGTGACCAGGTTCGCCCCGGGCCGCACGCTGGAGGAGATCGTCCTGGAGGACGGCCCGCTCCCCGCGGACCAGGTGATCCGGCTGGCGCGGGGCATGTGCGCGGCGCTGGTGGCGATCCACGCCGCCGACGTCATACACCGCGACTTCAAGCCGTCCAACGTGATGATCGTCGACGGCGAGCCGCTGGTCATCGACTTCGGCATCGCGCACCTGGTCAACGCGACCCGGCTGACCCAGACCGGCATGTTCGTCGGCACGCCCGGCTACCTCGCGCCGGAGATCATCCGGGACTCCGAGATCACTCAGGCGGCCGACGTGCACGCGCTGGCCTCGACGGTCTTCTTCGGCGCGACCGGCAAGCCGCCGTTCGGCACGGGCAGCTTCGAGGTCGTCTGCTTCAACATCATGGAGGGCCGGGCCAACATCGACCGGGCCCCCGCCTGGCTGCAGGGCTGGCTCAGGCGCGCCCTCGCCGTCGATCCGGCCGCCCGGCCGACCGCGGCGGAGCTGCACCGGATGGCCCGCGCCCTCGACCCGTCGGTGACGGCCTTCCACGAGACGCCGCCCGCCGGCCCCTCCGACGGCGGGACGAAGATCCTCAACACCGACGGCACCAGGATCCTCGACGGCCAGGGTCCGCCCCCGCCGCCGTCGTCGAACGGCACCCGGGTGCTGCCGCAGGACAGTTCCTACGCGGACCTGCTCCCGCCCGTGGAGTACGCCAAGCCGGAGCGGCGCGAGCGCCGCCCCGAACAGCGGCCCGATCGGCCCGGCTCGTCCGGTTCGGGTTCCCCGCCGCCCCGCGTCCCGTCGCAGCCGCCGCCCTACATCCCGGCGCCGCCCTCGGCGCAGGCCAGGGTGGCTCCGCCACCGCCCTACCCCGACCAGCGGGTCGCCGGGTACCCGGCCCCGCCGCCGACCGGTCAGGCCAGGCCGTACCCGCCGCCGCAGACCCGGCCCCGCCCGCACACCCCGCAGCCCCCGCCCGCGCCGCGCACCCCGCCGGGGGAGCGCTACCGCGCCGGCCACCCGCTGGCCGCGGTGTTGCTGCTGACGATCCTCGTGGCGCTGGCCTGCGTGCTGCCCGTCATGGTGAGCGCGTTCGCGCTGGTCGCGGCGCTCTGCCTGCGGGTGGGCGAATACCTCTTCGGCGACCTGGCCCAGCGGCGCTCCATCCGCGGCAGCAGCGCCGGCGACCCCCTGCTGGTGGTGCTCGGCACCCCGTGGGCGCTGGTCAAGGCGGTGGCCGCGACGGCGATCACCGCCCCGCTGGCCGCGATGTTCGGCATGTGTGTCTGGGGCGTCCTGGTCTACATCGGCGGCATGAAGGGAGACCCGGCCGCCGCCTACGCGGCCGGGGCGTTCGTGGCCGGGCTGTTCGTGCTGCCCGGCGGCGGCAAGCCGCGCAAGGCCGTCTCCCGCGCGCTGAGCGCGGTGATCCGCAGCCCGGGGGCGGGCATGGTGACCACGATCATCCTGGGCACGCTCGCGTTCTTCACGGTGATGGCGGCGCTGAGCATGGCCCCGTCCTTCACGCCGTGGCAGGCGCCGTCCGAGGTCGTCGAGTCGTTGAAGGACCAGTGGCGGCGGTCGGCGAACGAGGGCGCGATGGGCGTGATGGACCTCATCGGAGGCCTCTTCGACGACCTGGTCAACAGCCTCGGGCTCGGGTTCCTCACGTTCTGGAAGTGACGACTGGCTGGCGGAGGCCGGGCTGTGGACATCCGGGTGCTGGGACCCGCCGAGATCGTCGACGATGACGGGCGCCACCGGGAAGTGGGACCGCCCAAGGTCCGCATGCTGCTGGCGATCCTCGTGCTCGCCGAGGGGCGCCCGGTCTCCCCGGCCGCGATGGTCGACCGGCTCTGGGGGCGCGACGCCCCCGCCGAGGCGTCGGCCTCGCTGCACGCGTACGTCTCCAACCTGCGCCGGGTGCTGGAGCCGGACCGGCGGCCCCGCACGCCCAGCCGCCTGCTCGTGCTCGGTCCGGCCGGCTACACCCTGCGGGTCGACCCCGGGCGCATGGACGCCGTGCGCTTCCTCCGGCTCGTCGACGAGGCCGGCCGGGCCGGCGACCCGGCCGGCGTGGAGCGGGCCACCGCCGAGGCGCTGGCGCTGTGGCGGGGTGAGCCGTACGCCGACCTCGACGGCCAGGAGTACGCCGTGGCCGCCCAGGCGCGGCTGGCCGAGGCCCGCGAGCGCGCCCGCGAGCTGCGCGTGGCGGCGGTCATCGAGCAGGGCAGGCCCGCCGAGGTGCTCGGTGACCTGGAGGCGCTGACCCGCGAGCACCCGCTGCGTGAGCGGCTGTGGGGGCTGCGGGCCCTGGCGCTCTACCGGTGCGGCCGGCAGGGCGAGGCCCTCGACGCGTTGCGCGCCGCGCGCCGCGTGCTCGCCGAGGAACTGGGCGTCGACCCCGGCGAGGACCTCCGCACCCTGGAACGCGACATCCTCGCCCAGGCGCCGAGCCTGACCCTCGACCGCCCGGTGCCGACGGCGCATCTGCACGCCACCGCGCCGGCTGAGCCGCCCGCGCTGGCTGAGCCGCCTGAGCCCGCCGAACTCCCCGCAGAAGCCCACCCGGCGCCGTCCGCGGGCGGCGGCCCGGCGGCCCGGCGACGCCTGGTGGGCAGGCGGGCGGAGCTGGCCACGCTGGAGGGGGTCCTCCGCGAGGTGGCCGGGGGCGAACCGGGCTTCGTGCTGATCACCGGGGAGCCGGGCATCGGCAAGACCCGGCTCTCGGAGGAGATGGTGAGCCGGGCCCAGGCACTGGGGTTCACGGTGGCGGTGGGCCGGTGCGCGGCGACCGAGGGGGCGCCGGCCTTCTGGCCCTGGGCGACCGTGCTGGAGCGCCTGGCCGGGATGCTCCCGCCGCAGGCGCCGGAGATCCGCGACAACCTGCCCGGGGCCGGCTCGGCGACGGCGATGGACCCGGAGGGCTCCCGCTTCCGCACCTACCAGGCCGCCGCACGCGTGCTGGCCGCCGCCGCGGCCGTCAAGCCCGTCCTGGTGGTTCTGGACGACCTGCACTGGGCCGACCCGTCCTCGCTGCGGCTGCTCGGCTACCTCGCCGAGACCTTCACCGGCGGGCCGCTGGCGGTCGTCGGCACCGCCCGGGTCCAGCCGCCGCCCGAGGGTGCGCTCGCCGACGCCTTCGAGGCGCTGTCCCGCAGGCACGCGGTACGGCTCCCGCTGGCCGGGCTCTCGACCGCGGACCTCGGCGGGCTCGCCCCGGAGGGCACGTCGCCCCAGGTGCTGCGGGCGCTGCGCGACCGCAGCGACGGCAACCCGTTCTTCGTCACCGAACTGGTCCGCTACATGTCCACCGGGGCCGACCCCCGTGGCGTGCTGCCGCTGGGGGTCCGCGACGTCGTCCTGGGCCGGGTGGGGAGGCTGCCCGGCCCGTCGGCGGAGCTGCTGCCGGTCGCCGCGGTGACCGGGCGCGAGTTCGAGGCGGCCGTCGTCGCGGAGGTCGCGGACCTGACGCTCGACGAGACGCTCGACCGGCTGGAGCCCGCGCTGACCGGCGCGCTCGTCACCGAGGGGCGGCCGGGCCGCTTCCGGTTCGTGCACGCCCTGGTCCAGGAGGCGCTCCTGGACGCCGTCCCCCGGCTGCGCAGGGCCCGCCTGCACGCCAGGATCGCCGAGGCGCTGGAGACGGGGAAGGGCGGTCCGGCATCCGGGCGCCTGGCCACCGTGGCCCACCACTGGCTGCTCGCCGTGCCGGCCGGGCACGCCCCCCGGGCCTGGCGCGCCGCCCGGCGGGCCGCCCGCGAGGCGATGGGGCTGCGCGCCTACGACGTGGCGGCCGACCTGCTCGGCAGGGCGGTCGCGGTGGCCGAGGGGGATCCGGAGCTGACTCCCGCCGACCGGATGGACCTGATGCTCGCTCTCGCGGACGCCAGGCTCGGGGCCGGTGACGCTCAGGGGCAGCGTGCCCTCCTCGACGACGTCCGGCGGCTGGCCCGCGAGGTGGGCGACCGGCGGCGCCGGATCGCCGCGGCCACCGGGTTCGGTGGGCGGATCCTGCGCCCGTGGGAGGAGCACGGGCACTACGACCCCGGGCTGCTCGCCGACCTCGCCGAGCTGGCGGCCGACCCCGGGCTCGACCGCGCCTCGCGCGCGCGGGTGCTGGCCTGCCTGGCCATCGACAGCAACCACCACCCGGCGAGCACCCTCGCCGAGCGCGACCGGGTGAGCGGGGAGGCCGTCGAGCTGGCCCGCGGGGCGGGCGACCCGGTGCTGCTCGGCTGGGCCCTGCACAAGCGCTACTTCGCCCTCCAGGCTCCCGACGGCGTCCGCCAGCGGATCGCCGCCGCCGAGGAGATGGTCGCCGTCGGCCGCGCCGAGGGCGACGAGGAACTGCTCACGATCGGGCTGACCTGCCTGAGCGGCGCGCTGTTCGAGATCACGGAGATCGGCCGGGCGCGGAAGGTGCTGGAGGAGGCGACGGCCCTGGTCGAGCGGTTGCGGGTGCCGTACGTCCGGGTCATCCTCGGCTGGCTCAGGCTCAGCGCGGTGGTGCTCACCGGTGACCTCGCCGCCGCGGAGGAGCTGTTCGAGACCGTCTCCGCCGAACACCGGGCCACCTCCATGTGGGGGGCGGAGGTGAGCATCTCCGCGGGCGTGCTCCAGCTCGCGCTGGCCCGCATCCGCGCGGGGACGTTCGACGAGGAGACCCTCGACGCCCTGGGCCGGTGGGACGGGCCGCTCGCCGACGCCATCAAGGAGGCCTACGCGGCGCTGCTGGTCACCGCGGGCAGGACCGACCGGGCGCGGGAGGTCGTCGGGCCCTGGGAGAGCCAGCCGCCGATCCCCGAGGGCTTCCCGTTCCTCCACCACATCGGCATGCGCGCGGAGGTGTGGGCGCGGCTCGGCGACCGGCGGGCGTGCGCCGAACTGTACGAGCAGATCCTGCCGTACGCCGACCGGATGGCCATGAGCGGGCTCAGCACGATGCAGTGGCCGCTCAGCCGGTCGCTGTGCCTGCTCGCGCGGGCGCTGGGCGACCTCGACGCGGCGGCCGAGCACGGCGAGCACGCGCTGGCGGTGTCCGTCGCGATGGACGCCCACGACCTGGTCGCCCCGGTCGCCGCCGACCTGGCCGGGATCAGACGCTCCCGCGGCGGCCCCGGTGACGCCGCCCGCGCCGCCGAGCTCGACGTCCTCGCCGCGAGGGCGCGGCCGGGGCGGTCCGGGGGGTAGGCCACCGCGGGGCGGTCCGGGGGCCGGCGGATCGTGGGGCCGTCCGTGCGGGGGGCCGGCGGGTGGCGCGGTCGCCCGTGCGGGGGCGGTCAGCCCCACAGGTAGGCCATGCGCCTGCGGTAGCGTCCCTTGACCAGCTTGCCGAGCAGCGCCAGCTCCTTCGGAGCCGACCTGCGCAGGTGCTCCTCGACCTCCGGCGGGAGGTCGAAGGTGATCCACGCGACCAGCTTGATCATGCCGGTCAGGCCGTACTCCTTCTGGATGTCCTTGTGGCCCTGGGCGTCCTCCTCCGGTGTGATGTGAGCCATCATCAGCGGGATGCCCTCGGTCTCCTCGTGGGCCAGGTGGGCGCCCAGGGTGTCGGCCAGTGAGCGGAGCGCGGTGGCCAGCCGGGTGCGGCCCTCCTCGGTCGGGGCCCGGTCGAACGCCGCGAAGGCGCTCTCGCTCTCCCGGATCCACCGGTCGGCCTCCTGGTGCTCGGCCTCCAGCGCGTCGATCGTCTCGATCGCCTCGGGCGCCCGCTCCCGGAGGCGGGGCCAGACCGTCTTGTCCTCCGCGGTGTGGTGGTGGTGCAGGACGAGCAGCACCCACGCCAGGTGCTCGGCCAGGGCGCGGATGCGCCGGCGGTCGTCGAGCCGCACCTGGCAGACCGCGGTGAGCAGGCGGCCGAGGTCACGGCGGAAGCCGAAGTGGGCCAGATACATGTTCGTCATGTCGAGCGGGCCGGGGACGGCCGCGGCCTGGCCGGGGAGTCTGATCTGCGGGACGTCGGGGTGGTGTGCGGTCGGCATGGCCTCTCCTTCGGCGAGGGTTCACGGGAACGGCGATGACAGGGTCACGTCGAGCGCTTGGCCGATCCTTGGGGATCGGGACCAAGGCGATCCCAAGTCCGGTTACGGGTAGTGAGTGAAGGGAAACGTCTAGCTTGCATCCCGTGTCCTCAGATGAGGGTTTTTCGTGCCGCCGTGCCGTGCGGGATCGCCCGTGCTGCGGCACGATGGAGGGGACAGGCCGGAAGGAGTCGCATGGTTGCGCCGGACGGTGAACGTCTCGGGCCGTATCGCCTGCTGTCGAAACTCGGAGCGGGAGGCTTCGGTGAGGTCCACCTCGCGTTGGACCCCGGGGGGCGCACGGTGGCGGTCAAGATCCTGCACCCCCACGTCGCGGCCGACGAGACCGCCCTGACCCGGTTGGCCCGCGAGGTGGAGACCATGCGGCGGGTGCGGGGCCCGTACGTCGCCGAGGTCCTGGACGCCTCGCTGCAGGGGGCGCGGCCCTACCTGGTCACCCGTTACGTCCAGGGCCGTCCGCTGAGCACGGTGGTCGCCGCCGAAGGGCCGGTCTCGGGCGACGACCTCGTGCGCCTGGCGCGGGGGCTGGCGGAGGCCCTGGTCGCGGTGCACGCCGCCGGGGTCGTCCACCGTGACCTCAAGCCCGCCAACGTGATCCTGGCCGACGGCGAGCCGGTCGTCATCGACTTCGGCATCGCCTGCGCCCTCGACTCGCCCTCGGTCACCGCGTCCGGGACGGTCCTGGGCACACCCGGCTACCTGGCGCCCGAGGTGCTGGAGGACACCGGCTCCGGTCCCGAGTCCGACGTCTTCTCCTTCGGGGCCACGCTGGCCTTCGCGGCCACGGGACGCCACCCGTACGGCACGGGCCCGGCCTCGGCGGTCGGCTACCGCGTGGTGCACCACCCTCCCGACCTGGACGGTGTGCCCGGCTGGCTGGGGCCGCTGCTGGAGGAGTGCCTGCTGCGCGACCCCGCGGCCCGGCCGGACGCCGCCACGCTCCTGGAACGGCTGGACGCCGCCGCCCCGGCCGTCCCGGTGGAGCCCGCGCGGGCCCGCCCGGCCTTCTCGGCCTTCTCCGCTGCCGCCCCGGCCGTCACCCGCGACCCGGCCGAGCCCCGCGTGCCCGGTCCGGCCGCCCCCGCCGCGGACCCGGCGCCGCCCGCCGCCGACACCGGTGTGCACGGTCTCACCACCCGGCAGTGGCTGCCCGGCCGGCGCCCGCCGCGGGAGAAGCCCTCGCCGCAGGAGGCGTTCGAGCGCCGCAGGGCGGTCGTGCACCGCCGCTGGGTCATCGGCACCGGCCTGCTCGTCTCCCTCATGGCGGCCACGGCCAGGGAGCCGCTGCCCGAGCTGTCACTGCTGCTGCTGGTCACCTACGGCTCGGCGATGCTCGTCGACGGCGGCGTCGCACTGTTCGCCCGTCGCGACCGGCGCCGCATGATCCTCGACCTGTCCGCCGTGGCCGGGACCGTGGCGCTGTGGGCCGCCCTCAGCGCGTTCTTCAGCACGCTCACCCTGGCGCTCGCGCTGGGGACCGTCCTGTTCGTCATCGTGGCGATCCTGGTGGGCAGCTGAGTGCTTCTGCGGGGGAAGGGCCGCCTCCGGGGTCCGTCCCGATGGCCGGAACCCGCACGCCGAGACCGGAATATAGTTCGGTATGGTGGGGAGGGAAGCCCTCCGGGTGGTCGCCGCTCGCCGGTGCAAGCCGCGCGAGCTGGTGGTTTGCACCTAAGCTACCCATGGGTAACATGACTGCGGGAGGCCGGGCGGGTTCCGTCCCGATCAGGCCACCCGCTGTCACACCGCCCTCGGGCACCTGGCAGTCTTGGCACCACGTGCACGTGCCCCGCGTGCGCGTACCGAGCATCCGACGCCGACCGCAGCGACGCGGCGGCGTACGCGAACACGGGAGGTCGGCCACCGGCCATGAACATCGTCGTCTGCGTGAAGCAGGTCCCCGACACGGCGACCGAGCGCAAGCTGAGGTCCGATGACAAGACGCTCGACCGTGACGCCTCCGACGGCGTCATCAACGAGCTGTGCGAATACGCGGTCGAGGCGGCACTCAAGTTGAAGGAGGCCCACGGTGGTGAGGTGACCGTCCTCACCATGGGCCCCGACAAGGCGAGCGACACCATCCGCAAGGCCCTGGCCCTGGGCGCCGACAAGGCCGTCCACCTGGTCGACGACGCCCTGCACGGCTCGGACGCCCTGGGCACCTCCTACGCCCTGGCGCAGACGCTCAAGAAGATCGGGTTCGACCTGGTCGTGCTCGGCTCCGAGTCGACGGACGCCCGCACCGGCATCCTGGCCGCCATGCTGGCCGAGCGCCTCGGCGTCCCGCAGCTCACCTTCGCCAAGAAGGTCGAGGTCACCGGCGGCAGCATCAGCATCGAGCGCGTCACCGACTACGGCTACGACAGGATCGAGGCCTCGCTGCCCGCCGTCGTCTCCGTCGTCGAGAAGATCTACGACCTGCGTTACCCCTCGTTCAAGAACATCATGGCCGCCAAGAAGAAGCCGGTGGAGAAGCTCGGCGTCGCCGACGCCGAGATCGACACCGCCCAGGTCGGCCTGGCCGCCTCCTGGAGCGAGGTCGTCGACTTCGCCGCGGCCCCGCCGCGCGCGGCCGGCACGATCGTCAAGGACGAGGGCGACGGCGGCGTGAAGATCGCCGACTTCCTCGCGTCGAAGAAGTTCGTCTGAGAACGGGGGCTAGCTGAGATGTCTGAGATTCTCGTTCTGGTCGAGCACGTCGAGGGCCAGGTCAAGAAGGTCACGCTGGAGCTGCTGACGCTGGCCAGGAAGCTCGGCACGCCGTCGGCCGTCTGGGCGGGCGCCGGTTACTCACCCGAGGCCAAGGCCAGGCTCGCCGAGCACGGCGCGGAGAAGATCTACGTCGCCGACTCCGCCGAGATCAGCGACTACGTCGTCGCTCCCAAGGCCGAGCTGCTGGCCCAGCTCGTCGCCGAGAAGGCCCCGGCCGCGGTGCTCGTCGCCGCCACCGCGGAGGCCAAGGAAGTCGCCGGTCGCCTCGCCATCAAGATCGACTCCGGGGTGCTCACCGACGTCGTGGGCGTCGAGGACGGCCTGGTCGCCGAGCAGTCCATCTTCGGCGGCGGGATCAACGTCCGCTCGCGCGTGACCAAGGGCACCCCGATCATCGCGGTCCGCCCGAACGCCACGCCGGTCGAGGCCGCCGCGGGCGCGGGCGCCGAGGAGCAGGTCACCGTCGCCGTCTCCGACGTGGCCAAGGCCGCCCGGATCGCCGAGCGGGTCAAGGAGGAGAAGGGCGCCCGCCCGGAGCTGACCGAGGCCGTGATCGTGGTCTCCGGCGGCCGGGGCGTGGGCTCGGCGGAGAAGTTCGGGCTCATCGAGGAGCTGGCCGACTCCCTCGGCGCGGCGGTCGGCGCCTCCCGCGCCGCCACCGACGCCGGCTTCTACCCCCACGAGTTCCAGGTCGGCCAGACCGGCAAGACCGTCTCGCCGCAGCTCTACATCGCGGCGGGCATCTCCGGCGCCATCCAGCACCGGGCCGGCATGCAGACCGCCAAGACGATCGTCGCCATCAACAAGGACGACGAAGCGCCGATCTTCGAGTTCGTCGACTTCGGCGTCGTGGGTGACCTGCACAGCGTCGTCCCGCAGCTCATCGACGAGATCAACAAGCGCAAGTGATCCGGTGGTCCGGCGGCCCGGACGGGCCCGCCGGACCGTGAGAAGACGGCGCCGCACTGCCGTGCGGCGCCGTCTTCCGTCGTGGGGTACGGTTCTTCGCCGTGGGAACCGCCGCCCGTCGGCCGGGGCGGGTCCCGCCGGACCCTCGGGCGCCTGTGCCGGGCCCTCGGGCGCCTGTCAGGCGGCCATCGACAGCTCGGGCCGCGGCGCGTCGGCCGGGGCCGCGAGCGTCCGGGGCCGGGGCACGAACCTGGCGATCACCGCGATCAGGAGGCTGAGCACGACGGCGATGGCGAGCCCGGCCCGGAGCGTGGCCAGATCGGAGAGGAAACCGATGATCACCGGGCCGAGGAGCAGGCCCGCGTAGCCCATCGCGCCGGTCTGGGCGACGGCCGGACCCGGGTTGGCGGTCGCGCTGCCCGCCAGGGACAGGGCCATCGGCGAGACCGTCGACACGGCGACGCCCACGAACAGCATGGCCGACAGGGCCACCGCGGTCGTCGAGGCTGTGATGACCACGCCGAAGGTGACGGCGGTGGCGAGCCCCGAGGCGGCGATCATGCCACGGGCGCCGAAGCGGGTCCGGACGCGGTCTCCGGCGAGGCGGCCGACCAGCATGCCCGCCTCGAAGATCGGATAGCCGAGGGCGGCCACCGCTTCCGGCGCTCCGAGCACGTCACGCATGTACAGGCCGTTCCAGTCGGCGATCGTGCCCTCGACCATGAACGCGCAGAAGGCGATCACACCGAGCAGGTAGACGACCGGCGGCATCCGGTGCGCCGCCGCCGGCGCACCGCTCCCGCGGCTCGCGGCCACCGCCGGGTCGGGCAGGTAGGTGCGGCTGAGGAGGACCACGATGGGGAGCGCGACCAGGGCGATCAGGGTCAGGTGGACCGTGACCGAGAGCCCGGCCGTGATCGCCGCGGTGCCCAGCAGACCGGCGGAGATCGCGCCCGCGCACCACCCGGCGTGCATGCCGTTCATCAGCGGACGGCCGTAGGCGCGCTCGACCGTCGAACCCTGCGCGTTCATCGCGACGTCCACCGCGCCGAACGCCATGCCGAACAGGGCACTGGCGACCAGCAGCAGCGGGAACGTCGGCACCACCGCCAGCAGGGCCAGCGTGACGGCGGTCAAGGGAGCGGCGACCCGCAGGATGCTCCGGCTGCCGAAGCGCGTCATCACCCCGCGCATCGACTGCATGGCGACGAGCGCTCCCAGCCCCCACACGAGGAGGGCGAGACCGACCGACGCCTCGGAGAGGCCGAGCTTGTCGGAGAGCGCGGGAAGGCGCACGGTCATCGATCCGCACATCAGTCCGGCGAGCACGAATGTGAGAACCGCTCCGGTTCGAGCCGTCCTCAGGTCGCGGGTCATTGTTCTGTCCCTTCAATGAATGTTTTGGTAACCGCTAAGAGGGCACACCAAATGCGGTCGCTTCCGCGCGCGCGGAAGCGACCACCAATCGGGTGAGATGAATGCGCCCGGAAAACGGGCGTGTCGTCATGCCGGATCCCGCCGGTCGAGCGGGTGGCCCGCCGGGCGGGTCGCTAGCCGGGCAGCAGGGCGAGCAGGCGCCGTTTCAGCTCGGCGTAGCGCTCGTCGTCATAGAGACCGGGGTCGTGGGTCGCCACGTCCCACAGCCCCTCGCAGGCCAGGCGCACGATCTGCGCCGCCCCCGGGTCCGGCTCGTGGTCGAGCCCCTCGCGATGCCAGCGGGCCATCGCCTCGCGTAGCGGCGTCAGCAGGTAGAGGTTGCCGGAGGCTCCGGTGACCACCGCCCAGCGCCGCAGCCGGCCGCTCTGCACGGCGGCGAAGGTGGCCGCCAGGTAGTTCTTGGTGTAGGTCTCCTGGCCCTGGGCCGCGATGAGCTCGTCGAACTCCTCGATCAGCCGCTCGACCATGCCCTTGATGAGGGCTTCCTTGGTGTTGAAATGGTAAAGGAGGCCGCCCTTGCTGCATCCCGCACGCTCGGCCACGGCCGTCAGGGTGAGCGCCGCAGAGCCCTGGTCGCAGAGGAGGTCCTCTGCGGCATCCAGCAGCTCTTCGCGTCTCATGACCCTTACTGTACCGTCCGGACGGTACAGTAGTCAACCGGGGGTAAGGCCCGTGCCGGGCACGGATACCCTAAAGATGCTGAAAAGAGAGCTGGGGAGGGGAGTGCGGCCGTGAAGTCCGCCTATCTCGATCACGCGGCGACCACGCCGATGCTTCCCGAAGCCATCGAGGCGATGACGGCCCAACTCGGCCGGGTCGGCAACGCGTCCTCCCTGCACAGCGCCGGCCGCCGCACCCGCCAGGTGGTGGAGGAGTCGCGCGAGACCATCGCGGCCGCGCTCGGCGCCCGGCCGAGCGAGGTGGTCTTCACCTCGGGCGGCACCGAGGCCGACAACCTCGCGGTCAAGGGGCTTTACTGGGCCCGCCGCGTCCGGGGCGCCACCCGCATCCTGATCAGCACGGTCGAGCACCACGCCGCCCTGGATCCCGCGCACTGGCTGGGCGACCACCAGGGGGCGACCGTCGAGATGCTCCCGGTCGACGAGCTCGGCCGGGTGCACCCGCAGACTCTCCGCGAGGCCGTCGAGCGCGACCCGGAGAGCGTCGCCCTGGTCAGTGTCATGTGGGCCAACAACGAGGTCGGCACCGTCCAGCCGATCCGGGCGCTCGCCGAGATCGCCCACGAACACGGCATCCCGTTCCACACCGACGCGGTCCAGGCCGTCGGCCAGCTCCCCGTCGCCTTCGCCGACTCGGGGGTCGACGCGCTGACGATCTCCGGTCACAAGGTCGGCGGCCCGATGGGGGTCGGCGCGCTGCTGCTGGCCCGGGGCGTGGACCCGGTGCCGGTGCTGCACGGCGGCGGCCAGGAGCGCGACGTGCGCTCCGGCACGCTCGACACCCCCGCCGTCGCCGGTTTCGCCGTGGCCGTGCAGACCGCGGTGGCCCGCCAGGCCGAGACCGCCGCCCGGCTGGCCGAACTCCGCGACGACCTGATCCACAGGGTCCGCCGGGCCGTGCCCGACGTGATCCTCAACGGTGACCCGGTCGACCGGCTTCCCGGCAACGCGCACTTCTCCTTCCCCGGCTGCGAGGGCGACGCCCTGCTCATGCTCCTGGACGCCAAGGGCGTGGAGTGCTCGACCGGCTCGGCCTGCTCCGCGGGGGTGGCCCAGCCCTCCCACGTCCTGCTCGCCATGGGCGCCGACGCGGTCCGCGCGCGCGGCTCGCTGCGCTTCTCCCTCGGCCACACCTCCACCGAGGAGGACGTCGACCGGCTCGCCGACGTCATCGGTCACGTTGTGGAGCGGGCCCGCCGCGCCGGGCTCACCTGACCCGGCGCGGGGAGCCCCTGCCGGAGAAGGCGGGGCGTTCATACCGGCGAGGACGAGAGACTCGCGCGGGAGGGTGAGGCGCCCAGTCCGGGAAAACGGGAAGCCCGGCCCGGGGCGAGAGGCTCAGGCCGGGAAGGGTGAGCGGTTCAGGCAGGGAAAGGCGAGAGGCTCAGGCCAGGAAGGGCGAGACGGCGACCCAGCCGGGGTCGCTCGCCACGTCCACCCGGGGCCGGCCCTCCTCCCAGCTCACGATGAGCTCCTTGGCGTGAATGGCCGCCTCGCCCCGCGGGTCGGCGTAGACGTGCAGCACCCGCTGGCCCTCGGCGCTCATGTGCGCGGCGAGGACCGCGCTGCCGTTCAGCCTGCTGATCCGCCCGGCCAGCCGCTCCTCGAAGTCGCGCAGCGCCTCCAGCGACGGACCGATGGGCAGACCCTCGGCGTCGCGGTGCGCGTACGGCAACGTGACGGCGATGTGCTGGTCGAACAGCGGGTAGTCGACGGGGCGGAGTGGGTAACGGGTGGTGGCGATCAGGCGGGCGCCGTTCCCGGTCTCGCCCTCCATAAGCGCCCACTGCTCGTCCCGGTAGCCGGAGGCGAGGTCGGCGACCACGCTGGGCAGGTGCACGGCGGGCACCGCGTCCATCGGCTCGACCGCGGCGGCGGAGATGTCGCCGACCCAGCGGGCCACGTCGTCCTCGCCGAGCAGCCAGTCGAGGGCGAGCAGCGCGGCCTCGGTGCGGGTCTCCTCGTCCAGGAGAGTGAAGATCGGGTGGTAGGCCACCACGTCGACGCGCGGGTTGCCGTGCGGGGCGCGCAGCCCGAGCGTGAGCTTGTCCAGCGCGAACTCGTAGCCGCCCACGTCGATCGTCAGATCCATCGCCTGCGGGTTGGCCCGTCGTGACGGATGGAACTCCCAGAGCCGGTCGGCGGGCGGCGCGGCGGCGGCCCAGCGGTGTGCGGTGGGGCGCAGCTCCGGATCGCCCGCGCAGGTGACCACTAGGGCCTGGTCGGCCCGGAGCCCGGGGGCGATCTCCCACACCAGTGACGGGTGGACCACCAGCACCGCGGGACCGATCCACTCGGCCAGCCGCTCGGCCTCGCCGGCGGCCACCATGGCGTCCAGCTCCGGCCTCGCCTCGGCCCACCATGCCCAGAATTCGGCGATCCCGTCGGCCGGGTCGGCGGGGGGCTCGTTCTTGCGCCCGAACAGTCGCATGGTCACGGATTCTCCCAGCCCGACGGGGCGCTCGCCAACGCGGGTACGCTCAAGGTGTTATGAGTCTTCGTGTGCTTGCCGCCATGTCCGGCGGCGTCGACTCCGCCGTGGCGGCGGCCCGCGTCGCCGAGGCGGGCCATGACGTCACCGGCGTCCATCTGGCCCTCTCCGCCAACCCCCAGTCCTATCGGACCGGTGCCCGCGGGTGCTGCACGATCGAGGACTCACGGGACGCCCGCCGGGCCGCCGATGTCATCGGCATCCCCTTCTACATCTGGGACATGGCCGAGCGCTTCCACCGCGACGTCGTCGAGGACTTCGTCAGCGAGTACGCCGCCGGGCGCACGCCCAACCCGTGCCTGCGCTGCAACGAGAAGATCAAGTTTGCGGCGGTGCTCGACCGGGCCCTGGCTCTCGGCTTCGACGCGGTGGTCACCGGGCACCACGCGCGGCTCGTCGACGGCGTGCTGAGCCGCAGCCCCGACGAGGGCAAGGACCAGTCGTACGTCCTCGGCGTGCTCACCAGGGAGCAGCTCAGGCACGCGCTCTTCCCGCTGGGCGACTCCACCAAGGCCCAGGTGCGCGAGGAGGCCGCGCGGCGCGGCCTGATGGTCGCCGACAAGCCCGACAGCCACGACATCTGCTTCATCGCCGACGGCGACACCCGAGGCTTCCTGGCCGATCGTCTCGGCACGGAGCCGGGCCCGATCGTCGACGAGTCGGGCGAGGTCGTCGGCAGCCACGAGGGCGCCTACGGCTTCACCGTCGGCCAGCGCAAGGGTCTGCGCATCGCCCGCCCGGCCCCTGACGGCCGCCCGCGCTACGTGCTGTCCATCGAGCCGGTCTCCAACACGGTCACCGTCGGCCCGCGCTCGTCCCTGCAGGTCACCAGCATCGTCGCCACGCGCCCGATCTGGAACGGCCCGGTGGACGAGCCGCGCGAGCCGCTGGCCTGCACGGTGCAGCTCCGCGCCCACGGTGAGGTGTACGGCTGCCGCGCGCAGGTCTCCGGCGACGAGCTCCACATCACGCTCGACGCCCCCGCGACGGGGGTCGCCGCGGGCCAGGCGGCGGTGCTGTACGCCGGCGACACCGTGATCGGCTCGGCCACGATCGCCGCCGCCTCCTGACGGTGCCGCGGGAGCCCGCCGGGCCGGGCCCTCCGGGAGCTAGGGAAGGGTCACCGACTCGCCGGGTGCGAGGCGGCGTATCTCGGCCTTCTGCTTGTCGGCCTCCATGCCCAGCCAGGTGTCGATCAGGCCGAGCCCGATGTCGTTGAGCAGGCCGTCGTGGGTCGAGAACGCGCGGGCGGGGCGCACCCGGCGGAGATATTCGATCACCTCGTACCCCTTCAGCCACGGCGCGTTGGTCGGCACCAGGAGGGTGGGCACCTCGACCCCCGGCGGGGTGAGCGCGTCGCCCGGGTAGAAGACCTCCTCGTCCACCAGGAAGCCGACGTTGCGCACGATCGGCATGTCCGGGTGGTTCGGGGCGTGCCACTCGCCGACGGTCCTCACCGCGAAACCGGCCGTCTCGAAGGCGTCGCCGTCGCGTACCACCTGGACCTTGGCCGGGACGCCGGCCAGGGTGGCCGCCACGCTCTCGTTGGTCCAGATCTCCAGTGACGGGTCGGCCTCGGCCGCGCGGCGCAGCCGGTCGGCGTCCACGTGGTCGAAGTGCTCGTGGGTGATGAGAACGGCGCGCGCCCCGTCCAGCGTGGACTCTCCGCTGAAGGAGCCGGGGTCGATCACCAGGACGGAACCGTCCTTCTCAAGGCGGACGCACGCGTGCCCGAACTTCGTGAGCTTCATCACCCCAGCATATTGAGAGCTTGATCTCCCGTGCCTCGGGGGCGGCGCCCCCGAGGCACGGGAGATCCGCCATCCGAAGCCGAAGGCCGGCAAGCCACCGGCGAGCGGCGGAGCACGGATCTCCCTCCTGCTCCGTGGTTTCCTCGCTCCGCGAGGCGGTTCCCGGCGGGCCCTAAGCTGGCTCCCGTGACAGGATTTACGTGGGACGAGGCCACCTCGACCGGCATCGGGTCGCATCCGGGGGAAGACCACACGGAGGCGATCAAGGTCGTCCTCGGGGAGTCCCCCCAGCTGCCGTACCTGCCGGAGCTGCCCGCCCGCGGCGTCGGCGCCGACATGATCGGGCGCACCGCGTCGCTCCTGGTGGATCTGCCGGTGGAGGTCCAGCCGTCAGGGTGGCGGTTCACCGACCGGCCGGGGCGCGACCTCAAGCGCGCCCGTGACCACCTCGTGCGCGACCTCGACGCACTGGAGGAGGCCGCCCAGGGGTACGAGGGCCCCTTCAAGATCCAGGTATGCGGGCCGTGGACACTGGCCGGGGCGGTCGAGCTCAAGTACGGCGACAAGACGCTCGCCGACTCCGGGGCGGTGCGCGACCTGGTGGAGTCGCTGGCCGAGGGGATCGCCGCGCACCTGGCCGACCTGCGCCGCAGGCTGCCGGGCGTCTCGGAGGTCGTGGTCCAGGTCGACGAGCCCGGCCTGCCGGGCGTGCTCGCCGGCACGGTGCCCACCGCCTCCGGCTTCGGCCGGCTGCCCGCGGTCGACGCCCAGGTCGCCGCCGAGTGGCTCGGGGCCGTGCTCCCCGCCGGGGCCTTCCCGGTGGTGCACTGCTGCGCCCCCGGCGTCCCCTTCGGCGTCCTGCGCAAGGCGGGCGCCAGGGGTGTCTCGCTGGACGCGTCCCTGCTGGCGCGGCGCGACGAGGACGCGATCGGCGAGGCCGTCGAGGCCGGCACGGCGCTCTTCCTGGGGGTCGTGCCCGGGGTGGACACCCGGCTGCCCGACGTCGGCGTGATCGCCAAGCCCGCCGTCGAGCTCTGGCGCCGCCTCGGCTTCCCCTCGGCCACGCTGGCCTCGCAGGTGGTTCTCACCCCCGCGTGCGGCCTCGCCGGGGCCTCGCCCGGTTACGCCAGGGCCGCCCTGGCCGCCTGTCGCAAGGCCGCCCGCGTGCTGCGGGAGGACCCCGGCGAGTGATGTCGCCGGGGCTCTCCCATCTCCGGGTAAGGCCGGGCAACAATGTCGGTGCGCGGCGATAGCGTTGCCTTGGTCTTCGAGGAAAAGAGGAGAGCCGGGCGATGAGCGCTGAGGTCGAGGGTGTGCCGGTGGCGGCGTTGGAGCGGCACGCGGAGCTGACCGAGTTGGTCGAGGAGGCCAACTGGCGCTACTACGTGCTCGACGCGCCCACCGTGAGCGACGCGCAGTACGACACGTGGATGGGTGAGCTGCGCAAGCTGGAGGAGGAGAACCCGACCCTCCGCACGCCCGACTCGCCCACGCAGAAGGTCGGCGCGCCGATCTCCAGCGAGTTCGCCCCGGTGGCCCACCTGCAGCGCATGGAGAGCCTCGACAACGCCTTCAACGCCGACGACCTGGCCTCCTGGCAGGCGCGGGCCGAGCGGCTGGCCGAGCGCGACCCCGGGCCCTACCTGTGCGAGCTGAAGATCGACGGCCTGGCGGTCTCGCTGCTCTACGAGAAGGGCCGGCTGGTCCGGGGGGCGACCCGGGGCGACGGCCGTGTGGGTGACGACGTGACGGCCAACGTGCGCACGATCGCCAACATCCCGCACCGCCTGACCGGCGACGACGTGCCCGACCTGGTCGAGGTCCGCGGCGAGGTCTACATCCCGGTCGCCGACTTCGGGAAGCTCAACGAGCAGCTGGTCGAGGCGGGCAAGGCGCCGTTCGCCAACCCGCGCAACTCGGCCGCGGGCTCGCTCCGCCAGAAAGACCCGCGGATCACCGCGCAGCGCCCGCTCCGCATGATCGTCCACGGGGTCGGCAAGTGGGAGGGCGCCGCCGCGCCCCGCACCCAGTCGGAGGTCTACGACCGGCTCAGGGAGCTGGGCCTGCCCGTCAGCGACCTGTACCGCGTCGTCGACGACCTCGACGGCATCAACGGCTTCATCGAGTTCTACCGCGAGCACCGCCACGACCCGGCCTACGAGATCGACGGCGTCGTGGTCAAGGTCGACCGCATCGAGATCCAGCGCAACCTGGGCTCCACCAGCCGGGCGCCGCGCTGGGCGATCGCCTACAAATACCCGCCGGAGGAGGTCAACACCAAGCTCCTCGACATCCAGGTGGGGGTCGGGCGCACCGGCCGCGTCACGCCGTACGGCGTCATGGAGCCCATCGTGGTGGCCGGGTCGAGGGTCGAGCGGGCCACGCTGCACAACGCCTCCGAGGTCGCGCGCAAGGGCGTGCTGATCGGCGACACCGTGGTGCTGCGCAAGGCGGGCGACGTCATCCCCGAGATCGTCGGGCCGGTCGCCGACCTGCGCGACGGCACCGAGCGGCCGTTCGTGATGCCCACCCACTGTCCCGAGTGCGGCACCGAGCTGGCCTACGAGAAGGAGGGCGACGCCGACCTGCGCTGCCCCAACACCCGCGCCTGCCCCGCCCAGCTCCGTGAGCGGATCTTCTTCGCCGCCGGGCGCAGGGCGTTCGACGTCGAGGGCCTGGGCTACGTGGCGGCCACCGCGCTGACCCAGCCGCTGCCGCCGCAGGAGCCCCCGGTCCGCACCGAGGCCGACCTGTTCGACCTGACGATCGACCGGTTGCTGCCGATCAGGTCGGTGGTGCGCGATCTCGACACCGGCCTGCCCAAGACCGACCCGGAGACCGGCGAGCCGAAGGTCGTCACCTTCTTCGCCAACCAGAACGGTGAGCCGAGCAAGAACGCCGAGAAGATGCTGGAGGAGCTGGAGAAGGCCAAGAGCCAGCCCGTCTGGCGGGTGCTGGTGGCGCTCTCCATCCGGCATGTCGGCCCTCCGACGGCCCAGGCCATCGCCGCCGAGTTCCGCTCCATCCCCGCGATCGCGAAGGCCTCCGAGGAGGAACTGGCCGCCGTCGAGGGCGTCGGCCCGCGCGTGGCCGCGGCGATCCGCGAATGGTTCGAGGCCGACTGGCACCGCGAGATCATCCGCCGGTGGGAGGCCGCGGGCGTCCGGATGGTCGACGATCCGCCGTCCGAGCAGCTCCCGCAGACCCTGGCCGGGCTGACCTTCGTGGTGACCGGCACGCTGTCGGGCTTCACCCGCGACGAGGCCGGCGAGGCCCTGGCGAGCCGGGGCGGCAAGGTCTCCGGCTCGGTGTCGAAGAAGACCTCGTTCGTGGTGGTGGGCGAGAACGCCGGGTCCAAGTTCG
Source organism: Streptosporangium fragile (assembly GCF_039534445.1). NCBI lineage: Bacteria > Bacillati > Actinomycetota > Actinomycetes > Streptosporangiales > Streptosporangiaceae > Streptosporangium > Streptosporangium fragile. The sequence continues at coordinate 68,951 of NZ_BAAAVI010000003.1, forward strand.
ACAAGGCGGTCAAGCTCGGTGTGCCGATCCTCGACGAGGAGGGCCTGCGCGTTCTGCTGGCCGAGGGGCCCGAGGCCGCGGCCGCGCTCACGGTCAAGCCCGAGGAGTGACGAGCCGTCCCGGTGCCCTGTCATGATCCTCTGCGAATCAACCGTGACGGAACGTGCGCAACCGGTTTCGCGAAGTGGCCCGTAGGCCGTACTCTCCCATAGTGAACTAATGGGGGTTTTGTTACTCATGGCCGACCCGACCGACACTCGCGACACCGGACCACGCATGGGATCGCCCCTGTGGGCGTATCTCACCGCCGTCACCACGATCGGGTGCACCGTGCTCGTCGTGGCCCAGCTGTACATCGGTGTGGCCGAGGCCACCGAGCTCGTGCGCAGCCCGCTGTTCTGGATGCTCGCCGTCCTGACCGTGCTGGGCGAGCTGCGGCCGGTGCTGCTGTCGTCGTCCATGACGGTCGGCGGCACCTACCCGTCGACCATGTTCACCTTCGCCGCCCTGCTCCACTACGGGCTGCCGGTCGCCGTGCTGCTCCAGGCGGTCGCCATGCTCGTCAACGCGGCCGTCACCCGCAAGGCGTGGCACCGGCTGATGTTCAACATCGCGCAGGTGACGCTGGCGAACGCGGCCGCCGGGGCGGTCATCGGCCTGTTCGGCGACCGGCCCGGCCCGGAGACGAGCTGGGTGCCGACCGGCTCCGACCTGCCCGAGATCGGGCTGGCCGGGCTGGCGTACTTCGTGGTCCGGGCACTGCTGGTCTCCGGAGCGGTGGCGCTGCACGAGCGCAGGTCGATCCACCGCGTGATCAAAACCACGATCGGCCACCAGAGCCTGGTCTACGCCGGGCTGCTCGGCCTGGCCCCGCTGGTCGTGGTGGCGATGAACCACTCACCGGCGCTCGTGCCGCTGTTCGTGGCGCCCCTGCTGGCGGTCTACTTCACCGCCACCATGTCGGTCCGCCGCGACCACCAGGCGATGCACGACGGGCTGACCGGGCTGCCCAACCGCAAGATGCTCGTGCTCCGCACCGAGGAGGCGCTCGCCGAGACCCGGGAGGGCGAGCGGGTCGGGCTGTTCCTGCTCGACCTCGACCGGTTCAAGGAGATCAACGACACCCTCGGGCATCCGGTGGGCGACCGGCTGTTGCAGATGGTGGCCCACCGGCTCACCCACAGCGTGCGTCCGGGCGACGTGGTGGCCCGGCTCGGCGGTGACGAGTTCGCCGTGCTGCTCCCCTCGGTCAGGGACGCCGCGGCGGCCAGGGAGGTGGCCGCCCGCCTGCGTGTGGCGATCACCGAGCCGGTCCGCCTGGAGGGGATGAGCTTCGACCTGGACGCCTCGTTCGGCATCGCCCTCTACCCCGATCACGCGCCCGACTTCGAGATGCTCCTGCAGCGCTCCGACGTGGCGATGTACCTGGCGAAGGAGGGCCGCACCGGGGTCGAGATCTACGCCGCCGACAAGGACCGCAACAGCCCCGAGCGGCTCAGCCTCCTCGGCGACCTGCGCAGGGCCATCGACCGCTCCGAGCTGCGGTTGCACTACCAGCCCAAGCTCGACCTGGCCGGGGGCCAGGTGCGGGGGGTGGAGGCACTGCTGCGCTGGCGCCACCCGGAGCGCGGGGTGATCTCCCCGGCGGAGTTCGTGCCGATGGCCGAGCAGTCGTACCTGATGCGCCACCTCACCGAGTACGTCATCGACGCCGCCCTGGAACAGGCGGCCCACTGGTGGCACACCGGCCTGCACGAGCAGATCTCCGTCAACGTCTCGGCCCGGGACCTGCTCGATTCGGCCCTGCCCGACCAGCTCGGCGCGGGCCTGGCGCGCTACCGGCTGCCGCCCAAGGCGATCCAGTTGGAGGTCACCGAGCGCATCCTGATGACCGACCAGGCCTACACCGCCGACGCCATCCGGGCCCTGGCCTCGCTGGGCGTGCCGCTCGCGCTGGACGACTTCGGCACCGGCTACTCCTCACTGGTCCGCCTGCAGCGCCTGCCGGTCGCCGAGGTCAAGATCGACGCCTCGTTCGTCCGTCGCATCGGCGAGTCCAAGGACGACGAGCGCATCGTCCGCTCCATCGTCGACCTGGTCCGCTCCCTGGGCCTGCGTTCGGTCGCCGAGGGCGTCGAGTCGGCCGAGGTGGCCGCCCACCTGGCCGCCATGGGCTGCGACCTGGGCCAGGGCTGGTTGTTCGCCGAGCCGATGTCCGCCGCCGACGCCACCGCCTGGCTCCGCAAGCACCGCGCCTCCGCCAAGCACGACTTCGGCGTCTTCCGGCCCACCGAGGTCCTCGACCCCCAGACGGCCTGAGCTCCCGTCTCCGGCGTCCCGGCGGTCCGGTGGCCAAGGTGTCCCGGCGGTCCGGTGGCCAAGGTGTCCCGGCGGGCGGAGAACGTGGCGGGCTCGCTCCTCGACGCCCCCGTCAGGCGTTGCCCCGGCGGAGGTACCCGGGGGCCCCTTCATCCCGCGGCCCTTCTCTCGCGGATCGCCGTTTCCGGCGCGTGGCGGCGCTCCAGGCCGCGGTGGCCGGGAGTTCCATGTCCGGCATGCCGCGTAAGGGATCTCCGCCCGGCCGCGGCGGGGTCAATGAGTCGGGACCCTCAGGTCGCGAGCCATAGGATGACAGTGTCCAATTGCCATTCCACGAAACGGGTTCAACGACTCATGTCCGCCATAACCCGCGACGAGGTCGCTCACCTCGCCCGGCTGGCCCGGCTGGCGCTGGCCGACGAGGAGCTCGACCACTTCGCCGCTCAGCTCGATGTGATCATCGGTGCTGTCGCCCGCGTCGCCGAGGTGGCGGCCGACGACATCCCGCCGTCCTCGCACGCGCTTCCGCTCACCAACGTCTACCGCCCCGACGAGGTGCGGCCCGGTCTGGCGCCGGAGGCGGCGCTGTCCGGTGCCCCGGCCGTCGAAGACGGCCGCTTTCGCGTCCCGCGCATCCTCGGGGAGGAAGCATGAGCCTCATTCACAGGTCCGCCGCCGAGCTCGGCGCGCTCATCGCGAGCGGAGAGGTCTCGGCGGTCGAGGTCGCCCAGGCGCACCTCGACCGGATCGCCGCCGTCGAGCCGCAGGTCAACGCCTTCCTGCACGTCGATCCCGAGGTGACCCTGGAGCAGGCGCGGGCCGTCGACGCCCGCCGCGCCGCCGGGGAGGAGCTCGGTCCGCTCGCCGGCGTGCCGATCGCGCACAAGGACGTCTTCACCACCGTCGACATGCCGACCACGGCCGGGTCGAAGATCCTGGAGAACTGGCGCCCGCCGTACGACGCGACCGTGACCCGCCGCCTGCGCGAGGCCGGCCTGGTGATCCTCGGCAAGACCAACCTGGACGAGTTCGCGATGGGCTCCTCCACGGAGAACTCGGCCTACGGCCCCACCCGCAACCCGTGGGACCTGTCCCGCATCCCCGGCGGCTCCTCCGGCGGCTCGTCCGCCGCGGTCGCCGCCTATGAGGCCCCGCTGTCGACCGGCACCGACACGGGTGGCTCGATCCGCCAGCCCGCCGCGGTCACCGGCATCGTGGGCATGAAGCCCACCTACGGCGGCTCGTCGCGCTACGGCCTGATCGCGTTCGCGAGCTCGCTGGACACCCCGGGCCCCTTCGCCCGCAACGTCCTGGACGCCGCGCTGCTCCACGAGGCGTTCTCCGGTCACGACGCCCTCGACTCCACCTCGGTGGACGCCCCGGTGCCCGCGGTCGTGGAGGCGGCGCGCAGCGGTGACGTCGCGGGGCTGCGCATCGGCGTGGTCAAGGAGTTCGGCGGCGACGGCTACCAGCCGGGCGTGCTCGCCCGCTTCCACGAGAGCGTGGAAGTGCTGGAGTCGCTGGGCGCGAAGGTCGTCGAGGTCTCCTGCCCGTCGTTCACCACCGCGCTGCCGGCGTACTACCTGATCGCTCCCTCCGAGTGCTCGTCCAATCTGGCCCGCTTCGACGCCATGCGGTACGGTCTGCGCGTCGGCGACGACGGCACGCGCAGCGCCGAGGAGGTCATGGCCCTGACCCGGGCGCAGGGCTTCGGCCCGGAGGTCAAGCGGCGCATCATCCTGGGCACGTACGCGCTGTCCAGCGGCTACTACGACGCGTACTACGGCCAGGCGCAGAAGGTCCGCACGCTCATCGCGCGCGACTTCGAGGCGGCCTTCCAGCAGGTGGACGTGCTCATCTCGCCGACCACGCCGACCACGGCGTTCCCGATCGGCGAGCGCGCCGACGACCCCATGGCGATGTACCTGGCGGACCTGTGCACCATCCCGACCAACCTGGCGGGCAACGCGGCCATCTCCGTGCCGTGCGGCCTGGCGGACGAGGACGGCCTGCCGGTGGGTCTGCAGATCATGGCCCCGGTGCTCGGCGACGACCGCTGCTACCGGGTCGGTGCCGCGGTGGAGAGGGCCTTCCAGGACCGCTGGGGTGGCAGCCTGCTCTCCAAGGCTCCGGAGCTGTAGGACATTTCTCGGAACTTCGGGGTGAAAGGGCGACAGGTGACAGGGAGAACGGCGGCATGATCACTCGTATCGAGATCGACGGGTTCAAGTCTTTCTTGAACTTCGATCTCGATGTGCCGCCCTTTCTCGCGCTGGTCGGTCCCAACGCGAGTGGCAAGTCGAACCTCTTCGACGCGGTGGAGTTCGTGGCGGCCGAGATCGAGGGGCCCGGCGGGTTGTTCGGCGCGGCCCGCGGACTGCCGGGCGAGCAGTTCCACCGGGTCGCCCACGGCGCCGCGGTGCCGGGGTTCGCGGTCTCGGTGGAGGCGCTGGTCGCCCCGGAGCCCGGCGCGGTGGTGCCGATCCGGTTCGACGTGGGTGCGGAGATGGTCCTCAAGATCCCGAGGTCCAGCGGGCCCGTCGTCAGCCACGTGGTCCGGGAGATCCCCGGGGAGCTCCTGGAGCTCGTGGTCGAGGATCCCAACCCGGAGGTCACCTCCCGCGACACGGTGCGGTCGTGGCGTCGCTACGCGCCCTCCCCCACGGCGATGCGGCGCCGGCGTTCCCTGGCCGATCGGGGGCCGCTCGCGGCCGACGGCGGGAACCTGGCCGCGGTGCTCGCGCGGATGGCCGGGACCGCGGCGTTCGACGACCTCACGGTCGACCTCGCCGCGGTGATCCCCGACGCGGTGGCTCTCGTTCCCCGCGCCGACCGGGAGAAGTGCTTCTTCGAGCTGGTCGTCGACGGCCAGGGAGCGGTGCCGGCCGCGTTGCTCTCGGACGGGACGCTCCGGGTGCTCGGTCTGCTCGCCGCCCTGCACGATCCGGACCATCCGGGCACCCTCCTGGTGGAGGAGATCGAGGGCGGTGTGCACCCGGGCCGGCTCGGCGAGCTGCTCCGGCGGATCCGGCGGCGGATCGCCACGCCGGGCGGGGCCGAGCCGCCGCGGCAGGTGATCCTCACCAGCCAGTCGCCGGTGGTGGTGGCCGAGGTCTACCGGACCGAGCCCGACGCGCTGACGTTCCTCGACACGGTGGTCCGCGTCGATCCCGACAACGACCGGGTGTCGCGGGTGACCGTGGCCAAGCCGGTCCAGCCGGACGGCGAACCGGGCACGTTCGTCTCGCCCCGGCAGGTCCGCAAGTATCTGGGCGCGGCGGCATGACCACCCGTCCCCTGGTACCCGGGCTGGTCGCGGAGGGAGAGGCCGACGAGGGGTTCCTCGGCATCGTGATCTCGCGGCAGCTCCGCGAGCTCACCTGGATGTCGCCGTACGCGGTCGACGTCGAGGACACCGAGGTCGTCTCCTGCCGGCGCGAGCACATCGTCACGGCGCTGGAGGAGCTCGCGGCCGACTGCCACCTGCTCTTCACCCACCACGACGAGCGGGAACGCGGCCGGGCCGACGGCGTCCGCTACCACTCGCACTACCTGGTGCCGGTGATCGGGCTGGGGGAGACCGAGGCCTGGCTGCTGGCCGACCGCGCCGTGTGGGCGGGGCTTTCGGGCAGCGACCTCAGCGGGCTGCCCGCGCGGCCCCGCGACGTCGAGCGGATCGCCGACCCGGCGGGCGTGCTCGCCGCGACCGTCCCGCGGCGCGGCAAGCCGGTCCGCGACTACTTCGAATACATAGGACGCAACATCGACCTCGCCGTCCTGGCCCAGGTCCCCGCCTACGCGAACTGGGTGGCCGAGACGAGGAACGCATTGAAGGGACTTGGTTATCTATGAGGGCGAACACAGCACGACGAGGAGCGGTGAGCGACCGATGAGCGGCACCGAGACGACCATGCCGTACGACGAGGCGCTGGAGCGCTTCGAGCCGGTGCTGGGCCTGGAGACGCACGTCGAGCTGGGCACGGCGTCGAAGATGTTCTGCGGCTGCCCGACCGTGTTCGGGGCTCCGCCGAACACCCAGGTGTGCCCGGTCTGTCTGGCCCTGCCCGGCGCGCTGCCGACGGCCAACGCCGCCGCGATCGAGTCCACCATCCGCATCGGCCTGGCGCTCAACTGCTCCATCGCCGAGTGGTGCCGCTTCGCCCGGAAGAACTACTTCTATCCGGACATGCCGAAGAACTACCAGATCAGCCAGTACGACGAGCCGCTCTGCTTCGACGGCTACCTCGACGTCGAGGTCGACGGCAAGACCGTCAGGATCGAGATCGAGCGGGTCCACCTGGAGGAGGACACCGGCAAGTCCACCCACGTGGGCGGTGCGACCGGGCGCATCCACGGCGCCGACTACTCCATCGTCGACTACAACCGCGCGGGCATCCCGCTGGTGGAGATCGTCACCAAGCCGATCCCGGGGACCGACAGGCTCGCCCCCGAGGTCGCCCGCGCCTACGGCACGGAGCTGCGCGAGCTCATGCGCACCCTCGGCGTCTCGGACGTGCGCATGGAGGAGGGCTCCATGCGCTTCGACGTGAACGTCTCCCTGATGCCGCGCGGTTCCTCGGAGTGGGGCACCCGTACCGAGACCAAGAACGTCAACTCGCTGCGCAGCGTCGAGCGCGCCGTCCGGGGCGAGATCGAGCGCCAGGCCGCGATCCTGGCCGACGGCGGCAAGGTCGTCCAGGAGACCCGCCACTTCCACGAGAACACCGGCACGACCACCTCGGGCAGGTCGAAGGAGGAGGCGCAGGACTACCGCTACTTCCCCGAGCCCGACCTCGTGCCGATCGCCCCGAACCCCGCGTGGGTCGCCTCGCTCAAGGCCGCCCTGCCGGAGCTGCCGGGCGTGCGGCGCAAGCGGCTCCAGCGGGAGTGGGGCGTGTCCGACCTCGACATGGCGGCCATGCACAACGCCGACGCCATCGATCTGGTCGAAGCGACGGTCTCCGCCGGTGCCCCGCCCGCGGACGCCCGCAAGTGGTGGATGGGTGAGCTGGCCCGCCGCGCCAACGAGTCCGGTGTCCCGCTGAGCGAGCTGCCGATCACCCCGGACGACATCGCCCGGGTGTGCGCGATGGTCGCCGGCGGAGCGCTCAACGACAAGCTGGCCCGCCAGGTGCTGGAGGGCGTGCTGAACGGCGAGGGCTCTCCCGACGCGGTGGTGGCCGCCCGCGGCCTGCAGATCGTCAACGACGAGGGCGAACTGCTGGAGATCATCGACCAGGTCCTGGCGGGCAACGCCGACGCGGCGGACAAGGTGCGCAGCGGGAAGATCGCCGCGGTCGGTGCCCTGGTCGGCGGCGTCATGAAGGCCAGCCGCGGCAAGGCCGACGCCGCCCGCGCCCGCGAGCTCATCCTGGAGCGGCTCGGCGTCTCCGAGTAGCTCTCGCATCCCTTGCGGCGCCACCGGGAAGCCCGCCGCAAGGGGTGTGCGGGGCCGGCCCGGCCGGTGCGTGGTTCACCCGCGCACGGCCGGGCGGCCTCGCCCGGCCGTGTGACGGCCGTCCCCGTTTCCCGACGCCACGTCTGTCACCGGGGGAAACTCTTACACCGCCGATGTGGGCGGAACCCTCTCCCGGGCACGTCACGGTGACCGGTCCGGACCGGATGGGGTCGCGTGCCACTGGAAGATCGTCACATCGTGCCGTCAGGCCGTGGGATGCCCGTCGGCCGGCGCTTTCCGGCGTCGCGGGCGTTGGACACAGCGCGGTGGCGGTTGCCCGGGAATCCGAACTACCGCGCTCTATTGCCCTGTTTCCATGTGGTAATTGATGTTTTCGAAATTCATTGGCTATTGACGGAATTAAGCTATTTCTTGCACAGTGATCACGTCAGTTTCAGCTTTCACTCCGGTATCACCTGACCGTACGATCGGAGAAAATCTGATGAAAAGGCTTCCGGCCATCGTGATCGCCGCTGTGACGGCCGCCGCCGGACTCTCGCTCGTGGCGTCACCCGCCCGTGCGGCGGCCATGAGCTCGGGGTACGCCTCCACGGCGACCACCGCCCAGACCGCGGCGGTGGACGCGATGGTCGTCGCCGACGGTGTCCGCCTGCGGTCGAGTGCGGGCGGGACGCGCGTTATCGGCTATCTCTATTACGGTGATTACGGGCAGATTCTGAGTTCGTCGAGTGGCTGGTGCCGGTTCCGGTTGGGCGGAACCTCGGCTTCCGGCCTGCCCGCGGGGACGACGGGATGGGCCTCGTGCGCCTACCTGGCGAGAGAGGACGGCCTGCGCTCGGAGGAGCCTGCCGTCGACACCCTCCAGCCCCGGTGAGCCGGATTCGAGTTCCCGCCCCACTCCCGCACCCCTAGCCAGGCCGCCCGGCTCCCCACGGCCGGGCGGCCGCCTTCCTGACGAGCGGCGCGAGCAGCGCCAGCAGCGCGACCACCAGCAGCGTCGCCGCGATCGGACTCCGGACCAGGACCGTGGGATCGCCCGCCCCGATGGCCAGAGCCCGGCGGAGCTGGATCTCGGCCATCGGGCCCAGGATCATCCCGATCACGGCCGGGGCGATCGGCAGCCCGAAACGGCGCATCGCGAAGCCGAGCATCCCCAGGACGTACAGGATGACCAGCTCCACCCAGGAGGAGTTCAGCGCGTAGACGCCGAGCGCGGCGAACAGCAGGATCCCCGAGTAGAGGTATGGGCGGGGGATGTGCAGCACCCGCGCCCAGACCGGGGCCAGCGGCAGGTTCAGCACCAGCAGCATGGCGTTGCCCACGAACAGCGAGGCGATCATGCCCCAGACCAGGGCCGGGTTGTGGTCGAACAGCTGCGGGCCCGGCTGCAGGCCGTACTGCTGGAAGGCCGCCAGCAGGATCGCCGCCGTCGCGGAGGTGGGCAGGCCCAGGGTGAGCAGCGGGACGAGCGTGCCCGCGGCCGAGGCGTTGTTGGCCGCCTCGGGGCCGGCGACGCCCTCGATGGCCCCGTTGCCGTACTCCTCCCGGGCGGGCCCGCGGGCCAGCCGCTTCTCGATCGAGTACGACAGGAACGTCGGGATCTCCGCGCCGCCGCCGGGCAGCGCGCCGAAGGGGAAGCCGAGCGCGGTGCCGCGCAGCCAGGGCCGCCAGGAACGCGACCAGTCGGAGCGGCCGAGGAACGCCCGGCCCACCGGGATCACGTCCGGCTCACCGTGCCGCAGCCGGGAGGCGACGTACAGGACCTCCCCGACCGCGAACAGGCCGACCGCGACGATCACCACCTCGATGCCGTCGAGCAGCTGCGGCACGCCCAGGGTCAGCCGCGCCTGCCCGGTCTGCTGGTCGATGCCGATCAGCCCGATGACCAGGCCCAGCCCCAGGGAGGCCAGCCCGCGCACCACCGAGCGTGACAGCACCGACGACACCGCGATGAAGGCCAGCACGGCCAGCGCGAAGTAGTCCTCGGGGCCGAAGGAGATCGCGAACTCCACCACCATGGGCGCCGCGACGACCAGCAGCCCGGTGGCGATCGTGCCCGCGACGAACGAGCCGATCGCGGCGGTCGCGAGCGCCTGGGCCGCCCGGCCGCGCTTGGCCATCCGGTTGCCCTCCAGCGCGGTGATCATCGAGGAGCTCTCGCCCGGTGTGTTCAGCAGGATCGAGGTGGTCGACCCGCCGTACATGCCGCCGTAGTAGATGCCCGCGAACATGATGAACGCGCTGGCCGGGGGGACGTTGAAGGTGATCGGCAGCAGCAGTGCCACGGTCATGGCCGGGCCGATGCCGGGCAGCACGCCCACGAGCGTGCCCAGGGTGACGCCCACCAGCGCGTAGAGCACGTTGACCGGGGTCAGCGCCGTCGCGAACCCCTCCATCAGCAGCCGGAACGACTCCACTAGATCACCCCGGACAGCAGGCCGGCGGGCAGGGTCACGCCCAGGCCCTTGACGAAGGTCAGGTAGGTGACCGTGGACAGGACGATCCCGAGGGCGGCCGCGCGCAGCCGGGAGGGCGCCCCGAGCGTCACCGACAGGCCGAAGAAGAGCAACGCGCCCGCGATGATCCAGCCGAGCAGGTCCAGCAGCCCGGCGAAGGCCAGGAAGATGACGCTGACCAGCGCGACCGTCCGCCAGTCGGCCCGCGCCCCGAGGTCGGCGTCCTCGGTCTGCTCGGGGTCACCGTGGCCGCCCCTGAGCACGTCGACCACGTAGCACAGCCCGATCAGGATGAGCGCCGAGCCGACGATGATCGGGAAGAACCGCGGCCCCAGCCCGAGCGCCGAGCCCGCCGCGGTCACGTCCGCCGTCCCCGCGATCACGAATCCGCCCAGCGCCAGCACCGGCACCGCCAGCCCCAGCTCCGGCCGCCGCCATGAGAACCCGCCGTCCGAGCGCTCCACCCCGACCATCTCCTCGGTGACGGACATCAGGAGACGAGCCCCATCTCCGCGATCACGGTCTTGACCTTGGCCTGCTCGGCCGAGAGGAAGTCGGCGAACGGCTGCCCGGTCTGGAAGACGTCGGCCCAGCCGTTCTTGGCCACCGCGTCCTTCCACGCCTGCGAGTCGTGCATCCTGGTGACCAGGTCGGTCAGCCGCTTCCTGGCCGCGTCGTCCAGCCCGCCGGGCGCGACGAACCCGCGCCAGTTGGCCAGCTCCACGTCCAGGCCGGCCTCCTTGAGCGTGGGGGAGTCCACGGAGTCGAGGCGGTCGGGCGAGCTGACGCCGAGGGCGCGCAGCTTTCCGGACTTCACGTGCTCGGCGAACTCGCCGATGCCGGAGATGCCCATCGCCACCTTCTCGCCCAGCAGGGCGTTGAGCGCCTCCCCGCCGCCGGAGTGGGCGATGTAGTTGACCTGCTTCGGGTCGATGCCCGCGGCCTTGGCCATCAGGCCCGCCACGATGTGGTCGGTGCCTCCGGCGGAACCGCCCGCGACGGCGATCTTCGCCGGGTCGGCCTTCCACGCCGTCACCAGGTCGCCGAGCGTCTTGTACGGAGAGCTCGCGGGGACCACCACGATCTCGTACTCCTCGGTGAGCTTGGCGATGGGCGTGGTGTCGGCCAGGGTCACCTTCGACTTGTTCTGCTCCACCGCGCCGACCATGACCAAGCCCATGGTCATCAGCAGGTCGCCGTTGCCCTTCTCACCCGCGAGCTGGGCCAGGCCGATGGTGCCGCCCGCGCCCGGCACGTTGTAGACCTCGACCTTGAGGGACGGGTCGACGGACTTCAGCGCCTCCTCCGCGGTGCGGGACGTCTGGTCCCAGCCGCCTCCCGGCGAGGCGGGGGCCATGATTCTCAGCGCGCCGGTGCCCGATCCCCCCGGTCCGCCGCCCGATCCGCAGGCGGTGAGCGCTGCCAGGGACAGGACCGCGAGCGCAGCCAGCCTCTGAAGACGCATCGTCATCAACTCCCAACAACGTGAGGAAAGCGTGGTGAGGATGCTGAGCCCCGCCGGACGCCGTGTCGATCCTTTGCGTGGTTGCCGTCGTATCGGTCATATTGGTCACAGAATCGGGGTGATTCTCACAACCGTCGCGACCCTGTCGTTATCTCAGCCTACTTTTATTGTGGCTCTGACCAGGGAGTTACCTCGTGCGACGGATAATCGACGCCTCGCTCGGCACCCAGCTGTTCGTGTTGCAGACAGTGATCGTATTCCTCGCGGTCGGCGGTACGGCGAGTGTCTGGGCCGAGCACACCCGCGACCGGCTCGACCGGCAGTACGAGCAGCGCGCGCTGGCGATCGCCGAGTCGGTCGCCGGGCTGCCCCAGGTCCGGGAGGCTTTCGGGCTGCCCCGGCCCGAGGCGGTCCTGCAGCCCATCGCCGCGGCGGTGCAGAAGGCCACCGGCGCCGACTACGTGGTGATCGCCAACCGGGAGCAGATCCGCTACGCCCATCCCAACACCTCCCTGATCGGCCGGAGGCTGTCCACCGACGGCTCACAGGTCCTGACCGGCGGGCGGTCCTGGACCGGCGTCCAGACCGGCACGCTCGGCCGCTCGGTGCGCGGCAAGGCGCCGATCTTCGACGGCGCGGGCCGCGTCATCGGCCTGACCTCGGTCGGCATCCTGGAGGTGACCGTCGCCGACCAGCTCGGCGAGGCGCTGCCGCCGCTGCTGTGGACGGTGCTGGCCGTGCTCCTCGCCGGGTCCGGGGCCGCCGCGCTGATCGCCCGGCGGGTCCGCCGGCAGACCTTCGGCCTGGAGCCGGGGGAGATCGCGGCCCTGCTCGAACAGCGCGAGGGCGTGCTGCACGGCGTCAAGGAAGGGGTGCTGGCCGTCGACCTCCAGGGGCGGGTCACGCTGGTCAACGACGCGGCCCGCGACCTGCTCGGCCTCTCCCAGGACGACGTCGGCCGCCTGCTGCGGGAGATGCCCCTGTCGGACCGGATGCGCGACGTGCTGGACGGGGCGGACCCCGGCGACGACCGGGTGGTGCTCCACCACGACCGGGTGCTGGTGCTCAACCGGACCCCGGTGGCGGTCCGGGAACGGCAGAGCGGCTGGGTCGTCACCCTGCGCGACCGTACCGAGCTGGTACGGCTGGCGCGTGAGCTCGACCAGGCCAGCACGGCGACGGGCGCGCTGCGCGCCCAGGCCCACGAGTTCGCCAACCGGATGCACACCGTGGTGGGCCTGCTGGAGCTCGGCGAGTACGAGACGGCGGTCAGCTACATCACCCAGACCACCGAGGCCTACAGCAGGCACGCCGCCGGGATCCGGGAGAAGGTGGCCGACCCCACGCTGGCCGCGCTGCTGCTGGCCAAGTCCGCGGAGGCGGCCGAGCGGGGCGCCGGCCTGGTGCTTTCGGACGACTCCCGGGTGGAGGAGGGCATGCTCGGCGATCCGCACGACGCGGTCCTGGTCGTCGGCAACCTGGTGGCCAACGCCCTCGACGCGCTCCAGGAGACCGGGGGCACGGTGGAGGTCTCGGTCCGCACCGAGGTGGACGGCCTGCACGTCCGGGTCGGTGACTCCGGGCCCGGGATCACCCCCGACCTGGTCCACGAGGTGTTCCGGGAGGGCTTCACCACCAAGGCGGCCCACGCCGGGCCGCGCGGGCTCGGGCTGGCGCTGACCCGCCAGGCGTGCTCGCGCCGGGGCGGCTGGGTGCGGGTGCACAACGCCGGCGGTGCCGTCTTCACCGCCCTCCTGCCCACGGACGGCCGGGCCGGGAGCCGGTCGGCGGCCGAGACGGAGACGTCCCGGTGGGTGGACACGGGTGTGGAGGCGTCCCCGGGGGCAGGTGCCGAGGCGGAGACGTCCCGGCAAGCAGTCGTCGGGACGGAGGCCCCGCGGTGAGCGGGCTCGGGGGCGCGGCCGGCCGGGCAGGGGAGATCCGCGTGCTGGTCGTCGACGACGACTTCATGGTGGCCAGGATCCACAGTGGTTACGTGGCACGGGTGCCCGGCTTCACGGTCGTCGACGTCGCGCACACCGGGCGGGCCGCGATCGCGGCCACGGCCGCGCACCGGCCGGACCTGGTGCTGCTGGACATCTACCTCCCGGACATGTCCGGGCTCGACGTGCTCACGACGCTCCGGGGCACCGCCCACCCGGTCGACGTCCTGGTGATCACCGCCGCGCGCGACGTGGCCACGGTCCGCGCGGCCATGCGCGGCGGCGCGGTGAACTACCTGATCAAGCCGTTCACCGCCGGAGCGCTCACCGAACGACTGGAACAGTACGCCGACAACCGCAGGCGGCTGGCCGCCCTCGGCGCCCAAACCTGCCAGGACGAGGTCGACCGGCTGTTCGGCGCGGCCAGGGGAGGCCCGCCGCTGCCCAAGGGGCTGTCGGCCACCACGTGCACCCTGGTCGCCGACGCGCTCCGGGGAAGTGGCACCGACCTGTCGGCCGCCGAGGCGGCGGCGCTCACCGGGCTGTCCCGGGTCAGCGCCCGCCGCTATCTCGAGCACCTGTGCGCCGCGGGCCAGGCGGAGCTCCGGCCCCGGTACGGCACCGCGGGACGCCCCGAGCACCGCTACCGCTGGACAGGGTGAATTGTTATTTCTTTTCGGACGCCGGTTGACCACCGTGGTTTAGGGTTGCCTGAAGTTGCAGCCACGGAGCAGGACAGGAGACGGAGGCCGTGCGGAACGCCGGAGCGTCTGCGGACCCGCCGACGGATCCCTTCGAGGCGGTGCCCCTGCCCACGCGTCCTGTTCCTCCCGGCGCCCGTGACCCGCGGCTGCCCCCCGGGGTCCGGCCCGCCCAGCCCGCCCGGTCCGCGAACGGCTCGCGGCTGCCCCCGGGAGTCTCGCCCGACATCTTCGGCCCTTCGGGCTTCGGCGGTCCGTCCGGGGCACCCGGCGCCTCCGGCGTCCTGCCACCCCCGGCCCAACCGGCGCAGCCCTGGCAGATGGCGTCCGCGTCCGAGCCCCCCGAGCGCCGTCCCCCGCGTGACGAGCGGTTCGGCGGCGACGGTCTGCCGCCGTCCGACGCGCTCCGCCACGAGGAGCCGCCCCCGCGCCGCCGGCGTGGCCGGAAGATCCTGCCGGTCGTCGTGGGCGTCGTGCTGCTCGCCGTGCTCGCCTACGCGGTGCCCGCGATCTTCATGTCCGGCCGGATGCTGCCCGGCACCAGCGTGCGCGGCGTCGACATCGGCGGGCTCACCGCCACCGAGGCGGCCGACAGGCTCGGGGAGCGGCTGGCGTCCAAGGCCGGTGAGGAGATGACCCTCGTGGCGGCCGGCAAGCGTTTCACCATCGAACCGGGCAAGGCCGGACTGGAGCTCGACGTGGTCGCCACCCTCGCCCAGGCGCCCAGCGGCTTCCCCAGTCCGGTCGAGGTCTGGCGGGGCCTGACCGGCACCACCGAGCTGGAGCCCAAGGTCGCCGTCGACATCGACCTGCTGACCAGCACGGTCAAGGACCTGGCCAAGAAGATCGACCGGAAGGTCCGCGAGGGCTCGGTCACGTTCGAGGGCGTCGAACCGGTGGTCGTCACGCCCCGCGACGGCCGCGAGCTGGAGCGGCAGGCCGCCGCCAAGACGATCACCGCTGCCTTCCTCGCCCCGGAGGGCGAGGTCCGGCTCCCGGTCTCGGTGATCAAGCCCAAGGTCACGGCCGCCGTGGTGAAGAAGGCGGCGGCCAGGGCCGGCGAGGCCCTCTCGGGCCCGGTCACGCTCACCAACGGGGGCAGGCAGGCCCAGCTGCCGGTGCAGACGCTCGCCGAACACCTGTCCTTCGAGCCCGACGGGTCGGGCGGCATGCGGCCGTCGTTCGACGCCGGGAAAGCCGTGGCCGCCGTGGAGAAGAAACTCGTCGACCCCGCCCAGGCTCCCCGCGACCCCACGTTCAAGATCGTCAACAATCGGCCGAAGCTGGTCCCCGGTCGCAAGGGCAAAGGCATCGACGACGCCAAGCTCGCCGACGACATCGCCGAGATGGTCGCCGAGGGCGGCGACCGGACGATCCCGGTCGC
Source organism: Streptosporangium fragile (assembly GCF_039534445.1). NCBI lineage: Bacteria > Bacillati > Actinomycetota > Actinomycetes > Streptosporangiales > Streptosporangiaceae > Streptosporangium > Streptosporangium fragile. The sequence goes on from NZ_BAAAVI010000003.1 coordinate 84,638, forward strand.
CCTGGCGATCGTCAAACCGCGCATGTCCGACGCCGAGGCGCGCAAGCTCGGCATCAAGGAGAAGATCAGCGAGTTCACCACGCCCTACGACTGCTGCCCGCCGCGGGTGACCAACATCCGGACGATCGCCAAGCTCCTCGACGGCTACCTGGTCAAGCCGGGCGAGGTGTTCTCGCTCAACGGCGTCGTCGGCGAGCGCGACACGGCTCGCGGGTTCGTCCCCGCCCCCATGATCCAAGGCGGCCGGCTGGTCGACTCGGTGGGCGGCGGCATCTCCCAGTTCGTCACCACCATGTACAACGCGGTGTTCTTCGGCGGCCTGGAAGACGTCCAGCACGTGGCGCACGAGTTCTACATCTCCCGCTACCCGGCCGGCCGCGAGTCCACCGTCTCATGGCCCGAGCCCGACTTCCGGTGGAAGAACGACTCGCCGTACGGCGTGCTGGTGAAGACGTCCTACACCGACAGGGGCGTCACCGTCGCCTTCTGGAGCACCAAGCGCTACGACGTCGAGTCGATCTCCTCCGAGCGCTACAACATCACGCCGTTCAAGTCCGCGACGGACAGCGGCCCCGACTGCATCCCGATGACCGGCCAGCAGGGTTTCACGATCGACGTCTGGCGCGTCTTCAAGAAGGACGGCAAGGAGATCAAGAGGGTCAAGAAGACCACGGTCTACCGCCCGGAACTCGACCTGAAGTGCGTCCCCGAGGCCGACGCGGACGCCGGCGCGGCCCCCGGAACGGACGACTGACGGCTCCGGCGCGCCCGGCGTGCCGGGAGGGGCGGTGGGGGGATGATCCCGCGTACGGCACGGCTGGATAATGCACCCATGAAGATCTGGGTCCCCTCCGAAGCCGCCGCCGACGTCCTGTGCGACCTGCCCGAAGTGGAGTGCGTCGTCTACGACGGGACAGGACCGGCCCCGGAGGGGCCCGAGGAGGTCGAGGTCTGGATCCCGCCGCTGATGCCGGTGCCGCGGATCCCCGAGCTGCTGGCGCGGATGCCCCGGCTGCGGCTGCTGCAGACCGTCACGGCGGGCGTCGACGCCTACCGGCCGCACATGCCCGAGGGCGTGATGCTGTGCAACGCGCGGGGCGTGCACGACGCGGGCACCGCGGAATGGGCGGTGGGCGCGATGATCGCCGTGCTGCGGGAGTTCCCCGGCTTCGCCGTCGCGCAGCGCGAGGGCGAGTGGACCTACCACCACACCGGCGTGCTGGCCGACTCCACCGTGCTGATCCTCGGCTACGGCTCGATCGGCGAGGCCCTGGAGCGGCGGCTCGCCGGGTTCGAGGTGGAGGTGATCCGGGTGGCCAGCACCGCCCGGGACGGTGTGCACGGCCAGGACGAGTTGCCCGAGCTGCTGCCCAGGGCGGATGTGGTGGTGCTGCTGGTGCCCTCCACGCCCTCGACCACCGGGTTGGTGGACGCCGCGTTCCTGGCGGCGATGAAGGACGGCGCCCTCCTGGTGAACGCGGCCAGGGGGCCGGTGGTCGACACCGACGCGCTCGTCGCCGAGTTGCGCGCGGGCCGCCTCCTCGCCGCGCTCGACGTCACCGACCCCGAGCCCCTGCCCCGGGACCACCCCCTGTGGACGGCGCCCGGGGTGTTCATCACCCCGCACGTGGCGGGCAGCACCCCGGCCTCGGGGCGGCGCACGCTCAAGCTGCTCCGCTCCCAGCTCCTGCGGTACCTCGCGGGGGAGCCGCTCAAAAATGTGATCACGGGTTCCTACTGACCGGCAAAGGAATCCGGACCGTGGCTACCTCGTGACCTGGGGTGCGTACCGTCGATACCTGCGACCCCTGTCGCCCGGTTATCAGATCGGTGACGACTGCGGTGTTGTCACCACCCGGACGCGTACGACGGCACACACTGGCCATGTGCCGGTGCGAGATGCGGAAGACGGAGGAAGGACGACGCGCCCGCGGCGGCACCGCGAGCGCAGTGAACCAAGGGACGCTGCGAGAACGAGATGAAACGACACCGATGGGCAGACGACATTGATCCGCTGGCGTGACCCCCGGGTAGCGCTGACCGTCCTGGCCGGTCTCGGCGCCGTGGGCCTTGTGGCCGCTCTTCTCCGCGGCACCTCCGCCGTGGTCGTCGAGGCGGTGGCGGGCGTGCTCGCCGCCGGGGCCGCCGCGGTCTCCCTGTTCGCCGCAGCCTCCCGGGCGCCCGGCCGGCGCAGTGCCCTGGCCTGGCGCTGGCTGGCCGCGGGCTCCATCACCTGGCTGGCCGGGGTCGGCGTGCGGCCGATCGCCGACGGCACGCCCTTCGTGGTGACCTTCGCCGACCTGGTGCTCCTGGCCGGTACGGCCATGCTCGCCGTCGGCACCGGCCTGTGCGCCACCCGACCCGCCCGCGGGCAGGCGCTGCTGCGCGACCTCGCCGACTCGTACGTGTGCGCCGCCTCCGTCCTGGTGATCACCTGGGTGCTGCTGGCGGGCCCGGTCTACCGCGGGGCGGGTGACGCCGGTGACGCCGCGGTCACCTTCGCCGCGCCCCTGCTCTGTCTGGTCCTCACCTGCGTCGTGGGGCCCGCCGTGGTCCCGATCCGCCGGTCCGCCTGGCCGGTGGGCCTGGCGGCGCTGGCCGTGCTGTCCGCCATCACGACCTCCGAGACGGCCACCGCGCTGGCCCGGGTCAGCGGCGAGACGCCGTCGCTCACCTGGGTGTGGCTGGCCCCGGTGGCCTTCCTGGTGCTCGCGGCGGCGCCGTGGAGCGCCCGCGCGGCGGGCAGGCAGGACCCCGCGGACGACGAGCCGTCGGTCCGCGAGAGCACGTCCTCGCTGATCGCGGCGATCCCGTTGATCCTGGTCGGCGTGGCCACCGCCGTCGTGCTGCTGCGCGTGATCGGCGGCGCGGTGCAGGGGCCCGCGTCGGCCCTGGCCGCGGTGTGCGCCTCGATCGTCGTGGTCCTGGCGGTGCGCCTGTTCGTGACCCTGGTGGAGACCGGCCGGCTGCGCCGCCTGGTCCACCTGGGGGAGCGGCAGCTGCACGACCTCGCCGAGAGCACCGGGGACGTGGTCCTGCTGTGCGACTACGACGGCGTGGTCCGGGAGATCGGCGAGGGTGTCGAGATCACCTACGGCTACCGCCCGGCCGACCTGGTCGGCGGGAAGATCTTCGACTACATCCACCCCGAGGACGTCCCGGGCATCCAGGTGGCGCTGAGCGCGATGAGCCCGGACGAGGAACCCGCCGACGGGCCGAGCACCTGCATGGTCGCCTGCCGGATCCGGGCCTCCGACGGCACCTGGCGCCCCGCCGAGTCGGTGGCCACCCGGCACGTGCGCGGCGAGGGTCTGCTCCTGGTCACCACCCGCGACGTCAGCGACCAGGAGGCCCTGCGCAACCAGGTCGCCCACCTGACCTTCCACGACGGGATCACGGGCCTGCCCAACCGGGCCTACTTCGAGGAGCGCACCCGCGAGGTGCTGGCCCGGCCGGGCGCGAGCGGCGCCGCCGTGGTCTTCCTGGACCTGGACGGTTTCACCGCGGTCAACGACTCGGTCGGCCACGCCAGCGGCGACTACCTGCTCGGCCAGGCCGCTCGCAGGCTCCGGGCCGCCGTACGGGCCGACGACACCCTGGCGCGCTGGGGCGGCGACGAGTTCGCCGTGCTGCTGGAAGGGGCGGCCGACGCTCAGACGACGGTCGACCTGGCCGAGCGGCTGGTCCGCACGGTCTCGTCCGAGCCGTTCCGGGTGGCCGACCGTGACGTCGCGCTGACCGCGAGCGTCGGGGTGGCCTTCGCCGACGACGACGTCTCCTCCGCCGACCTGATCCGCAACGCCGACGTGGCGATGGCCAGGGCCAAGGAGCTCGGCGGGCGCCGGGTCGAGGTCTTCGCCGCGCACATGCACGCCGACGTGGTACGCCGCCTGGAGCTCGCCGCCGACCTGCAGCGGGCGCTGCTGGAGAACCAGTTCGCGATCGAGTACCAGCCGGTGGTCGACCTGGCGACCTCGCGCGTCACCGCGGTCGAGGCGCTGGTGCGCTGGTGGCGGGGGGGTGCGTTCGTGCCGCCGGAGCAGTTCCTCGGCCCGGCCGAGGACACCGGCCTCATCGTGCCGCTGAGCGAGTGGATCCTGCGCGAGGCCTGCCAGGAGGTGGCCGCCTGGCGCGCTTCATCCTGGGACATCGGGCTCTCGCTCAACCTCTCGGCCCGGCAGATCACGGCACCGCGTTTCGTGGAGACCGTCGAGTCGGCGCTCGCCGACAGCGGACTGCCGCCCAGTGCCCTCACCCTCGAGGTCATCGAGGAGATGCTGGTCGAGGACGCCGAGGAGATCATCACCCGGCTCTCCGAGCTGCGCGCCCTCGGGGTGCGGCTGGCCATCGACGACTTCGGCACCGGTTACGCGTCGCTGGCGTTCCTGCGGCAGCTCCCGGTCGACATGATCAAGATTGATCCGTCGTTCGTCTCCGGGCTCGGACGCGACGACACGCTGACCCTGCTGACCCGCACGATCGTACGGCTCGGCCACGACCTGGGCCTGATCGTGGTCGCCGAGGGCATCGAGCGGCCCGAGCAGCTGGAACTGCTGCGCGAGATGGGCTGCACTCGCGGCCAGGGCTTCCTGGTGGCCCGCCCGATGGCCGCCCGCGGCGTCGACTCGCTGATGCGCACCAGCCTGTCCAGCCTGGGCTCGCACGCCTGACCCCGGAGCGTCCACGGCTGACATCTCGAAATCTGAGACATGCGTCCCACCAATTTGACGCGGGTATGCTCTGTCGGCCAAGGTGGAGCCATGCAGCATCACCGTGGGATTCTCGTAGTACTTCGCCGGCGCGCAGGCCGATAGCGAAGCACTGCGACCTGCGCGCCGCCCCAGCCCCACCTCCCCAGGTGGGATGGGGCATTTTTTATGCCGTTAAGCATGTTCAGCCACAAGGAACGAGCCGATGACCGAACAGATGACAGGAGCCCAGGCCCTCGTGCGGGCGCTGGAGCACGTCGGGGTCGACACTGTGTTCGGGATCCCGGGCGGCGCCATTCTTCCCGCCTACGATCCTCTCTACGACTCGACCAAGGTCCGGCACGTGCTTGTACGGCACGAGCAGGGCGCCGGTCACGCCGCCCAGGGCTACGCCCAGGCCACCGGCAAGGTCGGGGTGTGCATGGCCACCAGCGGTCCGGGCGCGACCAACCTGGTCACCCCGATCGCCGACGCCTACATGGACTCGGTGCCGATCGTCGCCATCACCGGGCAGGTCGACAGCAAGTTCATCGGCACCGACGCTTTCCAGGAAGCCGACATCTCCGGCATCACCATGCCGATCACCAAGCACAACTTCCTGGTCACCGACCCCGCCGACATCCCGCGGACGATCGCCGAGGCCTTCCACATCGCCTCCACCGGCCGCCCCGGGCCGGTGCTGGTCGACATCTCCAAGGACGCGCTCCAGCTGCCGACGACGTTCTCCTGGCCCCCCGTCATGCAGCTGCCGGGCTACCGCCCGGTGACCCGCCCGCACTCCAAGCAGATCCGCGAGGCGGCCAAGCTGATCGCCGAGTCCAGGCGGCCGGTGCTCTACGTCGGCGGCGGCGTGCACAAGGCGCGGGCCTCGGCGCAGCTGCTGGAGTTCGCCGACCTGACCGGCATCCCGGTCGTCACCACCCTGATGGCGCGCGGCACCTTCCCCGACAGCCACCCGCAGCACATGGGCATGCCCGGCATGCACGGCTCGGTCTCCGCGGTCGGCGCGCTGCAGCGCGCCGACCTGATCATCGGACTGGGCGTCCGCTTCGACGACCGCGTCACCGGGGACCTGTCCAGCTTCGCCCCGTACGCCAAGGTCGTCCACGCCGACATCGACCCGGCGGAGATCTCCAAGAACCGGCACGCCGACGTCCCGATCGTCGGCGACTGCCGGGAGGTCCTCACCGAGCTGATCGCCGCGGTGCGCAGCGAGGAGCGCAAGGGCGACTACACCGCCTGGATGGCCGAGCTCAACGGCTACAAGAAGACCTACCCGCTGGGCTACACCGATTTCGAGGACGGCTCGCTGGCCCCGCAGTACGTCATCGAGCGGCTGAGCGCGATCGTCGGCCCGGACGCCATCTACACCGCGGGCGTGGGCCAGCACCAGATGTGGGCCGCCCAGTTCATCGGGTACGAGAACCCGGGCTCCTTCATCAACTCCGGCGGCGCCGGCACGATGGGCTTCTCGCTGCCGGCCGCGATGGGCGCCAAGATGGGCCGTCCCGACACCACGGTCTGGGCCATCGACGGCGACGGGTGCTTCCAGATGACCAACCAGGAGCTCGCCACCTGCACCCTTGAGGGTGTGCCCATCAAGGTCGCGGTCATCAACAACGGTAACCTGGGCATGGTCCGGCAGTGGCAGACGCTCTTCTACGACGGGCGTTACTCCAACACCAACCTGCAGACGGTCCGCCGGATCCCGGACTTCGTCAAGCTCGCCGAGGCGTACGGCTGTGTCGGCCTGCGGTGCGAGCGTCCGGAGGACGTGGACGCGACGATCAAGAAGGCGATGGAGATCAACGACGTGCCGGTCGTCATCGACTTCGTGGTGCACCAGGACGCCATGGTCTGGCCGATGGTCGCCGCGGGCACCAGCAACGACGACATCAAGTTCGCGCGCGACATGGCGCCGGTCTGGGACAGCGAGGAATAGGCCATGAGCAGGCACACGCTCTCCGTGCTGGTGGAGAACAAGCCCGGCGTGCTGGCGCGCGTCGCGTCGCTCTTCAGCCGCCGGGGGTTCAACATCGACTCGCTGGCGGTCGGGCCGACCGAGCACGACGACATCTCGCGGATGACCATCGTGGTCAACGTCGAGGAGCTGCCCCTGGAGCAGGTCACCAAGCAGCTCAACAAGCTGGTCAACGTGCTGAAGATCGTGGAGCTCGACCCCGCCCAGTCGGTGCAGCGCGAGCTGACGCTGATCAAGGTGCGGGCCGACGCGGACAACCGTTCCAGCGTCCTGGAGCTGGTCAACCTGTTCCGGGCGCGCTGCGTCGACGTCGCCTCCGACGCGGTGACCATCGAGGTCACCGGCACGCCGGACAAGCTGCAGGCATTCATCAAGGTTCTGGAGCCGTTCGGCATCAAGGAACTCGTCCAGTCGGGCATGGTGGCCATCGGTCGCGGCGCCCGTTCCATCACCGACCGTTCTCTCCGGGCCCTGGACCGGACCGCGTAAGCGCACGAGAAACCCGAAAGGTTAAAGCAAGTGACTGAGATCTTCTACGACGACCAGGCCGACCTGTCGATCATCCAGGGCCGGCACGTGGCCGTCCTGGGGTACGGCAGCCAGGGCCACGCCCACGCGCTCTCGCTGCGTGACTCCGGGGTGGACGTCCGGGTCGGTCTGCCTGAGGGCTCCAAGAGCCGGGAGAAGGCCGAGGCGGACGGCCTGCGCGTGCTCACCCCCTCTGAGGCCGTCGAGGAGGCCGACCTCACCATGATCCTCGCGCCGGACCACCTCCAGCGCGACCTCTACGCCCAGCACGTGGCCCCGAACCTGGTCGAGGGCGACGCCCTCTTCTTCGGCCATGGCCTCAACATCCGCTACGGCCTCATCGAGGCTCCGGAGGGCGTGGACGTGGCCATGGTCGCCCCCAAGGGTCCCGGTCACCTCGTCCGCCGCCAGTACACCGCCGGCCGGGGCGTGCCGTGCCTCGTCGCCGTGGAGAAGGACGCCAGCGGCAACGCCCTGGCCCTGGCCCTGTCGTACGCCAAGGGCATCGGCGGCACCCGCGCCGGCGCGCTGAAGACGACCTTCAAGGAGGAGACCGAGACCGACCTGTTCGGCGAGCAGGCCGTGCTGTGCGGCGGCGTCTCCGAGCTGATCAAGGCCGGTTTCGAGACCCTGATCGAGGCGGGCTACCAGCCCGAGGTCGCCTACTTCGAGTGCCTGCACGAGATGAAGCTGATCGTCGACCTCATGTACGAGGGCGGCATCCACAAGATGTACTGGTCGGTCTCCGACACCGCCGAGTACGGCGGCTACTCCCGCGGTCCGCGCGTGGTGACGGAGGAGACCAAGAAGGAGATGCGGCGCATCCTCGCCGAGATCCAGTCGGGCGAGTTCGCCAAGGAGCTGGTGGAGGAGTTCGACAGCGGGCAGAAGAAGTTCACCGCCTACCGCGAGGAGCTCGCCCAGCACCCGATCGAGAAGACCGGCGCCAAGCTCCGCCCGATGATGAGCTGGCTCAAGTAGCGGCGCAGCGGGCCCGCCCCCGGTAGGCGGGCCCGCCCGTACGGCCCGCGCTTCCGCGACGCGTCGACGTCGAGGGGACGCGGGCCGTCCGTCTTCCGGCATCCCGGGCTCGACGACCCGGGAACCGTCGTTCGGCCCGGGGCCGCCACGGGCTACTACCCCGCGCGGTCCGGGGCCGCCACGGTCTGCCGCCGCGGCGGCCCTCCGCCGGAGCCGGGAGGGGCGTCACGTGCGCGAGGACGCCGTTCCCCCGGTCGGGCCCGTGCGGCGGCGACCCGCCCGCCACCGGACGGGTGCCGTCGCGGTGTCTAGTGCCGGGCGAAGTTCTGGGTCCAGTAGATGCCCCGGGCGCTGTTGGCCACGCCCACCCCGATGTGGGTGTAGGTGCAGTTCAGGATGTTGGCCCGGTGGCCGGAGCTGTTCATCCAGCCCTGCACCACCTCGGCGGGGGTGCGCTGGCCCATCGCGATGTTCTCCGCCCAGGCCCGCATCGGGCTGAACCCGGACGCCTTGATGCGGTCGGTCATGGTCCGGCCGTCCTGCGAGGTGTGGCTGAAGTAGTTCTTGGCCGCCATGTCGGCCGAGTGTCCCTGCGCCGCCGCGCGCAACTGCGGGTCGTGGACGAGCGCGCCGCAGCCGGCCTTCCGCCGCTCGGCGTTGGTCAGGCGCACCACCTCGTCCGCCGTGGAGGACCCCTGGGTTGGGCTGGGGCTCGCGGTGGGCGTGGCGGGCGCGGGCGTGGGGGTGGCCGTCGGCGTCGGCGCGGGAGTGCCGGTGGGGGAGCAGGAGATCCGGACCGGCCTGGAGCGGCTCGTGTTCCCCGTGTAGTCGGTGGCGACGGTGTAGTAGACGCCGGGGGTGCACCCCATTCGCGCGGTCACCCGCCCGTTGACGCCCCGCAGGGACGCGCTCTTGACGATCCGGTCGGTTCCCGGCACGGCGCGCAGGATGCGGACGCGGACCAGGGCGGTGTCGTCGCAGCCCAGCCGCGCGGCGGACGCCCGGATCCGCCCGTCGGCGACCCGGGGCTTCGCGGCGTACACGCGGCATGCCGCCTGCGGGGCCGCCTGCGGGGCTGTCTGCGGGGCCGCCTGCGGGGCCGCCTCTGGGGCCGCCACAGCCTGGGCCGTGGCGATGGACGTGCCGAGCGCCGTCAGGCTCCCGAGGCACAGCAGTACCCCTAGCGGTCTACGCATGTCGGTTCCTCCAGTTACTGGTGAGACGCTGGATGGACGACTCCGCATTCTGTCGGCGCCTTGACCTATTTGTCATCAAAATCTAGACATTCTTTACTTTTCGGGTAAACCAAAGTGATCGTTGAAGCGTCTGGGGCCGGCACTGTGTGATCTTGACCCGGGTGTGTTCCGGGCCGCCGATCTTCCCCCTTGTGACCTGCTGATTCGGGTGCCGTCTGCTCATTCCGGGTCCGGCTGTGCGTCGCCGGGGATCCTGTCGACGCGCGGTGCGGTGACGTCGAGGGTCCGTTCGGACCTGCTCGCCGGGGCGGGGGCGGGGATCGCGGTTCTCCGGCAAGGTCGTACGGCCTCTCCCGGCGCGCGGGGGCCTGGAGGCGCCGGGGCAAGGGCGCGGAAATATCCGCATTTTTCAGGGGTTATCGCTCCGCTGGGCCTACCGAGCGGTCACTTGCTGCGGTTGAATATGGCATGATCTCCCCGGCGCCACCCCCTGCCGTCGTCACCGTGCCGCGCGGCGTCCGCATCGGTTACGGTGTCGGCTCGATCTGCACCGCGACGTTCTCCACGGTCCCTGGGCTGCTGCTGTTGTTCTACATGACCAACGTGCTGGCCGTCCCCGCCTGGCTCGCCGGCGTCGTCGCCTTCCTGCCCAAGCTCTGGGACGTGATCATCAATCCCTGGGTGGGGCAGCGTTCCGACCGGACGGTCTCCCGGCTCGGCGCCCGCCGGCCGTGGATGCTCCTGGGCGCGCTCACCCTGCCGGTGACGTTCGCGCTCACCTTCGCCGGGCCGCCGCTCACCGGCGTGCCCGCCGCGCTGTACGTCGCCTTCTGCTACTTCCTCACCGCGACGGCCTACGCCTTCTACGAGGTGCCGTACAAGGCGATGCCGGCCGAGATGACCGACGACTACCACGAACGTTCCTCGCTCCTGCAGTGGAAGATGGTCTTCGTCGGCCTCGGGATCCTGCTCTCCGGCGCCGCCGCGCCGGCTGTCGCGGGCACCGAGGTCTCCGGCTACCGGCTCATGGGAATCCTCATCGGGGCCGTGCTGCTGGTGTCGATGCTCGCGTCCTTCTTCGGCACGGCCCGCGCGCCCATGGTCGCGCGGGCCGAGGCGGAGCCGTCGATCCGGGCCCAGTTCGCCGCCGCCCGCTCCAACCGGATGTTCCTGGTGCTGCTCGGCCTGAGCTGCGCCCAGATGCTCGCGGCCGGGATCATGCTGGCCGGAGCCCCGTACTACGCCACCTACGTCCTGGCCGAGCCCGGGGCCACCACCACGCTCTTCGTGTGCCTCGTCGGCCCTCTGCTGGTCACGATGCCGCTCTGGGTCTGGCTGTCCAAGCGCTACGACAAGCGCGGCGCGATGATCCTGTCGTCGGCGCTGTTCGCGGCGGGCGCCCTCGGGATGATCCTCTCCGGCCTCTTCGGGCCGGTGTACGCGCACGCGTGCGTGCTCGTGGTCGGCGTCGGTTACGCGGGACTCCAGTTGCTGCAGTTCTCCATGCTCTCCGACGTGATCGTCCATGACGCGCTGACCACCGGGAAGCGCCGGGCCGGCGTGTTCACCGGCCTGTGGACGGCGGCCGAGACCGTGGTGTTCGCGTTCGGCGCGCTCGTGTTCGGCTGGCTGCTCGGCGCCGCCGGGTTCGTCGAGTCCGACGCCGCCACGCCGGTCGCCCAGCCCGGCTCGGTGGTCACCGCGGTGCTGTACGGTGCGACGCTGCTGCCTGCGGTCGCGGTCGGCGTCGGCATCCTGCTCACCACGCGCTACACCCTGACGGCCGCGCAGCTCAGGGCGGGCGGAGCCGACGGCGCGGGGGACGCCGGGGCCGGAGACGGCCCGGCTCCGGGGCGGTGAGGACTCGCGCGGCCGGGACTCCGGGAGGGTCCGCGCGGCGGGGGCTCCGGGGAGGGTCCGCGCGGCGGGGGCTCCGGGGAGGGTCCGGACCTCAGAGCGGCTGGGGGGCGATCACCAGGAAACCGCAGTCGCCGAAGGAGATCACGTCACCGGGGCGGACTCTGGCCGGGCCGACCAGGCGCCAGTCGTTCAGCCGGGTGCCGTTCAGCGAGCCGAGATCGATCAGGGTCCAGCCGTCGTCGTCGCGGCGGAGCTCGGCATGCACCCGCGAGACGGTCAAGTCGGCGAGGACCAGGTCGCAGGCGGAGCCGCGGCCGACCACGTAGCGTGTCCGGCCGTCGCCGGGCAGCGCCAGCCTGGGCAGTCTGGGGCGCCGCCAGGCCGACTCGACGCGTTTGGTGAAGTCGGAGGCGGAGGCGACGACCTCGGTCACCAGCCGGCGGAGCCGGCCGCGTTGTGGCAGGTCGGCGACCAGGTTCTCGAGCTCGCCCCGGCTCTGCGCGCGCAACGCCATGTCGACGCGGCCGAGGAACGTCTCGTGCGACAGATGCCCTTCGACGGCACGGTCACGGAGCTCGCTGATCGCGCGATCACGGTCCCCGTCGGAGGCGCGGGACGGGGGATGCGTCGAGCTCATCTTCCGAGTATCGGCCCCAGCGGCGGAACCTGTCCAGAATACGCGGATCTCTTGCCATGGCTATACTGAGTATGCATACTCAGTATCCATGGCGATTCGGCAAGGCCTGCTCGCTCTGTTGAGCCAGGGGCCCCGTTACGGCTACCAGTTGCGCGCGGAGTTCGAGGCGTCGACAGGGGCGACCTGGCCGCTCAACATCGGCCAGGTCTACACGACCCTCTCCCGCATGGAGCGCGACGGCCTGGTGAGCCCCGGTGAGCAGGACGACCAGGGCCGGGTCGTCTACTCGATCACCGAGGCCGGTCGGGCCGAGATGGAGCGATGGTTCAGCACCCCCGTCGCCCAGTCCGACCGGCCCCGGGACGAGCTGGTCATCAAGCTGGCGATGGCCGTCGCCGCCGGTGCCGACGTCCGCCCGGTCATCCGGGCCCAGCGCACCGCCACCATGAGCGCGCTGCAACATCTCACCCGCGCCAAGCACGCGAACGTCCAGGGCGCGGCGCAGCGGCTGGTGCTCGACTCGATGATCTTCCAGGCCGAGGCCGAGCAGCGCTGGCTCGACCACTGCGAGGCCGTGCTCACGGCCTCCCCCCAGACTCAGGAGAGACAACGATGAGTTTCGACCCGGTCTTACGGCTCGCGGACGTCACCCGCGTGCACGGCGACGGGCAGCAGGCCGTGACGGCGCTCCGGGAGGTGAACCTGGACGTCGACCCCGGAGAGCTGGTCGCGGTGATGGGGCCGTCCGGGTCCGGCAAGTCCACCCTGCTCAACCTCGCGGGCGGGCTCGACCAGCCCACCTCGGGTTCCGTCGTCGTCGAGGGCACGCCCCTGTCGATCCTGTCGGCGGGCGCGCTCGCCGGGCTCCGCCGCCGCCGTGTCGGCTACGTGTTCCAGGACCTCAACCTCATCCCCTCCCTCACCGCCGTGGAGAACGTGATGCTCCCGCGCGAGCTGGACGGGGTCCGGGCGAAGCAGGCCCGTCGCGAGGCACTGGAGGTCCTCGCCGAGGTCGGGCTCGGCGAGGCCGCCGACCGCTTCCCCGACGAGATCTCCGGCGGCCAGCGCCAGCGGGTCGCCATCGCCCGCGCGCTGGCCGGGGAGCGACGGCTGATCCTGGCCGACGAGCCCACCGGCGCGCTCGACACCCCCACCGGCGACGAGATCCTCCAGCTCCTGCGCACCCGCTGCGACGCGGGAGCGGCGGTCCTCCTCGTCACCCACGAACCCCGCTACGCCGCCTGGGCCGACCGGGTGGTCTTCCTGCGCGACGGCGAGATCGCCGACTCCACGGCCGCCTCCCTGGAGAGCGCCCGATGAGCCGCACCTCCGGAGAACGCCCGGTGAGCGCCGAGTCGGAGCGGCGGACGGCCGGCGCCGGCCGTTCCCCGCTGGCCGCGTTCCGCGCCGCGCTGCGGATCTCCCGCCGGGGCATCGGGCGGGCCCGGGCGCGCAGCGCGCTCATCATGGTCATGATCGGCCTGCCGGTGCTGCTGGTCACGGTGCTGGCCACGTGGCGGGCCACCGACGACGTCGACTCCCGGGAGGGCCTGAACTGGCACATCGGCGCGGCCGACGCCCAGGTGCGGGCGGAGACGTCCGGCAGGCCGATATGGCAGAGCGTCGACGGCGCGATCCGGGGCATCGCCGACCCGGTGGACACGGACGGCGCGGCGACGTACGGGAAGCTGACGGAGCGGCAGGTCCGCGCCCTGTTCGAGCCGGGCGCCCGGATGGTCCCCGCGCACACCGGGTGGACCGGGTACCGGGTGGCGGGCTCCTACCGGGAGGCCGACCTGCGGGAGATCGACCTGCGCGACCCGATCACCACGGGCATGTACCGGCTGCTCTCCGGGCGCCTGCCGCGGACTCCCGGAGAGGTCGCGGTCAGCCCCGCACTCGGGCTGCGGGAGGGCACCGCCCTCCCGCTGACCAGGACCGGTGGCACCGCGACCGTGGTCGGCGTCGTCGAGCCCCAGCGCGCGCCCGGCCACCCGGAGATCGTGGCGCTCCCGGGAAGCGCGCTCGCCGACGGCAAGGGGGTCAGCACCGACTGGCTCGTCGACACCCCCGCCCCGGTCACCTGGGAACGGGTCCGCGAGATCAACCGGCACGGCGTCGTCGTCGTCTCCCGAGCGGTGATCAACGATCCCCCGCCGGAGGCCGATACCGGCGTGCCCATCCACGAAGAGTCCGGGAACATCGTCGGCGTGCTGGAGGGCGCCCTCGGCATGGCCGTCGTCGTGCTGGAGGTCGTGTTCCTGGCCGGGCCCGCCTTCGCCGTCGGCATCCGGCGCCGCCGCCGGGAGCTCGCGCTGGTCGCCGCGCAGGGCGGCTCCCCCCGCCACCTGCGCGCCGTCGTCCTCGCCGACGGGCTCACCCTCGGCCTCACCGCCTCCGTGCTCGGCGCCGGAGCCGGCGTCGGCGTCGCCGCGGCCGTCACGCCGTTCGTCCACCGGGGGCCGTTCGAGGTGCCCTTCGGCTGGGTGGCGCTCACCGTGCTCCTGGGGACGGCGAGCGCGCTGCTCGCGGCGGTCGTCCCCGCCGTCCAGGCGTCGCGGGCGGACACGGCGGCGGCGCTGGCCGCGCGCCGGGCCCCGGCCCGGGACCGCCGGGGCCTGCCGCTGCTGGGCCTGCTGCTGGCGCTGGGCGGGCTCGCCGTCATCGGCTACGACGTCGTGGCCGGGAGCGAGCGGTGGGATCCCACCTGGTCGTCGAGCCGGATCCGGCTGCTGGCGGGCGCGGTGCTCGGGCAGCTCGGGCTGGTCCTGCTGACGCCGTGGCTCGTCGGGGCCGCCGCGCGCCTGGCCGCCCGGTTGCCGCTGCCGTTCCGGATGGCCGCCCGGGACGCCGCGCGCAACCGGGGCCGTACGGCCCCCGCCGTGGCCGCGGTGCTCGCCGCGACCGCCGCCTTCGCCGCCCTGGGCGTGGTCACCTCCAGTCAGCTCGCGTACCACCGGGAGACCTACGTGCCCCGGTACATGACGGGCAGCACGGTCGTGGACGCCAGGGTCAACCCCGAGATGTGGCGCGAGATCAGGCGGACCGTCACCTCCCTGCTGCCGGGGGTACCGCTGATCGAGGTGGGGCAGATGCGGGAGGTCGGTTACCCGTTCGCCGAGCTCCGGCGCGAATCCGGGTGCGAGCACTGCGTACTGTCGTTCGGGTCGTTCGGCGAGATAGCGGTGGGCGGCACCGACCTGCTCCGGCACTTCCTGCGCGGTCCCGATCCCGACGCGGAGGCCGCCCTCGCGGCGGGCAAGGCGGTGGTGTTCGATCCGCGGCTGGCGCGCGACGGCACGCTCTCCCTCGAAGCCCGTGGTCCCGGCATGTCCGCCGTGGGTCCGGTGCCGGCCGTCGTCCGGCGCCCTCCGGGCGAGGTGCCGGTGCTCGCGATGCTCTCCGCCACCGCGGTGGCGAAGCTCGGCGCCACCGTCGACCAAGTCGCCCTCGTCGCCGACCCGGCCGTGCTCCGGGTGACGCCGGAGCAGGAGGAGCGGCTGGACGCCGCCGTACGCGCCGTCAGTCGCTCGGCCTCCGTCACGGTCGAGCGGGGTTTCCAGAGTGACAACACCGTGATGCTGCTCGTCCTCGCCCTCGGCGCCGCCGTGCTGGTGCTCGGCGGCACGTTCGCCGCGACCGGCCTGGCCGCGGCGGAAGCCCGCCCCGACCGGGCCACGCTGGCGGCGGTGGGCGCCACCGGCCGCGTCCAGCGGCTCCTCGTCGCGGGGCAGGCCGCGTTCATCGCCGGGCTGGGCGTGTCCGCGGGGACGCTCGCCGGGCTGGTCGTCGGCCTGGTGGCCGCCGTCGGCGAGCGGCTCCGCGGCCAGGACCTCGTCCGGCCGGCGAACGACCTGGTGGCCGCCCCCGCGCCACTCGTGGTCGACGTGCCGTGGCTCGCGCTGGCGGGCGTGCTGGCCGGGCTGCCGCTGCTGGCGGCGCTCCTGGCGGGGGTGTGCGTCCGGACGGGGGTGGTGCTCACCCGCCGGCTCGCCTGACCCGCCGCCCGCGGGCCCGTCTCCCCGGGAGGACACCGCGGGCCCGTCCCGTCGTATCCGGCGGGACGGGCCCGCGACGCCGACGGCGGCGGGAACCCGCGTGACACCGCGGTGGTCACCCCGCCACGTCCGGTGAGCGCGGACGAGTGCCTCCCGGTCGAGGCCGGCAGATCCCGTTGAGGACCCGAGGCCGGCCAGCCGGTGGGCCGGACCTCACCGGGAGGCACTCGTCCGCATCGTCGATGTCAGTCGGTGACGTCGGCGCAGACGACGTGGACGCCCATCTCGACCATCCGCCGCTCGGTGCGCGCGTCGACGACCCTGGCCATCAGGATGGGCGCCTCGCTGGCCGCGAGCTGCGGCAGGCGCGCGCGCACCCCGCGGTGGATGTCCCTGACCACGTCCTCGGCCGCCGACATGTGCACCTTGACATGCAGCATGATCCCCGGGGCCCCGGAGGAGGTCTTGGTGTCGGAGATCCACACGTGGTGGACGAGCGGGTAGTCGGCGAGCACCTGCGCGACCGCGGCCCGCAGCGCGGGCAGGATCGGGTGGGTGCACCGCTTGTAGCCCGGGTCGACCATCTGCATCGGGCCCGACAGGTGGGGGCGCGGTGCCGGGATCCACGGCTGGGCGGGAGCCGGGGGCGTGGGGGCCGACGGAGGTCTCACCGCCGCCGGACGCGAGACCGTGGCCATCGCCCCGGTCGCGTACGCCGTGGGGGCGGCGCTTGCCGTGGGCGAGGCGCTCGACAGCGCGGGCGTCGGACCGCTGCGTGTCGCGAGCAGGTATCGCTGGAGGTCCTCGATCGGCACGGCCGCCGCCGCGGGTCCAGCTGCGTCGATCACGATTTCCCGCACACCGGTGACGCGCTGGATGTCGAGGATGGTGTCGGCGTCGCAGGCCGACAGCGAGTGGCTGCCACGGTGCCGCGCGTAGGTGTCCGCGGATGTGTATCCGAGCAGGACACGGTCACCGGCCTGGGTCGTGCCGAGCACGACGGATCGGTCCGGCCGCACGGCTACCAGGAGTCCCCATTCGGCAAGTGCCGCCAGCAGCCGGTGCGGGCCGCCGTGCTGAGCGAGCACGTCGCGGAGAGCGGGGTTCCCGATGCTCATATGAGGAACAATAGGTAGTGGACCACGGCTTATCAGGGTAATCGTGAAGTTTTCCTGGGATCAATACCAACTTGAGTCCCGCATGCATGGGATGCCGCCGCCGCGGGTACCGTCTCGGATCGCGGGACACTCGTGAACGCGTTCACAAGCGCCGATAGACTACGTGAGGTCCGTGCACCCTCACCGTCTCAGAAGGATCCAGCCTGTGAACAAGCCCGTCGTACTGGTCGCTGAGGAACTCTCCGAGGCCGGTCTCGCGGTCCTGGGCGCGGACTTCGACGTCCGCCACACCGACGGGGCCGACCGCGCCCAGTTCCTGCCCGCGCTCGCCGACGTGGACGCGCTCATCGTGCGCAGCGCCACCCAGGTGGACGCCGAAGCGATCGCCCACGCTCCCAAGCTTCGTGTCGTCGCCCGTGCCGGTGTCGGCCTGGACAACGTCGACGTGGAGGCCGCCACCAAGGCCGGCGTCATGGTCGTCAACGCGCCGACCTCCAACATCACCAGCGCCGCCGAGCACACCGTCGCCCTGATCCTCGCCTCCGCCCGCAACGTCGCCCAGGCGCACTCCGCGCTCAAGGGCGGGGAGTGGAAGCGCTCGAAGTACACCGGCGTGGAGCTCGACGGGAAGGTCGTCGCCATCCTCGGCCTCGGCAGGATCGGCCAGCTCGTCGCCCAGCGCCTGCAGCCGTTCGGCGTCGAGCTCATCGCCTACGACCCGTACCTGCAGCCGGCCCGCGCCGCCCAGATGGGCGTCCGCCTGGTCTCGCTGGAGGAGGCCCTGCGCGAGGCCGACTTCATCACCGTGCACCTGCCCAAGTCCAAGGAGACCCTCGGCCTCATCGGTGACAAGGAGCTGCACGCGGTCAAGCCGAGCGTCCGGCTGATCAACGTCGCCCGCGGCGGCATCATCGACGAGGGCGCCCTCTACTCCGCGATCAAGGAGGGCCGCGTCGCCGGCGCCGGCATCGACGTGTTCCCGAAGGAGCCCGTCACCGACAGCCCGCTCTTCGAGCTGGACCAGGTCGTCGTCACCCCGCACCTGGGCGCCTCCACCCACGAGGCCCAGGAGAAGGCGGGCACGCAGGTCGCGCGCAGCGTGAAGCTCGCCCTCGCCGGGGAGTTCGTGCCGGACGCGGTCAACGTCCAGGGCGGCGCCGTCGCCGAGGACGTCAAGCCGGGCCTGCCGCTGGCCGAGAAGCTCGGCCGGGTGTTCACCGCTCTCGCGGGTGAGGTCGCCACCAAGCTCGACGTCGAGGTCCGCGGGGAGATCGCCTCCCAGGACGTCCGCGTGCTGGAGCTGGCCGCGCTCAAGGGCGTCTTCACCGACGTGGTCGAAGACTCCGTCACCTACGTCAACGCCCCGCTCCTGGCCAAGGACCGCGGCGTCTCGGTCGACCTGGTCACCAGCCCCGACAGCCCCGACTGGCGCAACGTCGTGACCGTCCGCGGCGTCCTGGCCGACGGCCGCACGGTCTCGGTCTCCGGCACCCTCTCCGGGCCGCGGCAGATCACGAAGATCGTCGAGGTCAACGGCTACCAGATGGAGATCGAGCCGACCGACCACCTGTCGTTCTTCACCTACGTCGACCGCCCCGGAATCGTCGGCGTGGTCGGCCGCATCCTCGGCGACCACGCCATCAACATCGCCTCGATGCAGGTGGCCCGCGACGTCAAGGGCGGCAAGGCCCTGATCGCGCTGACCGTCGACACCGCGATCCCGGCCGAGGTGGTCGACCAGATCGGTGCCGAGATCGGCGCCGACAGCGGCCGCTCGGTGGACCTGACCGACTAGGCCCCGTCCCACCTCGCTCCGCCGCGGCCGGCGTCCCGACTCCACGGGGCGCCGGCCGCGGCGCGTCTCAGCATTTGAGAAATGCGTACGCCGGATGAGACGGCATCCGGGAGGCGGGGTAACGTGGTGGGAGATGCGCCAGGCGCTCGCACTCCCCGCCTGCCGCGACGAGGCCCGACAGACCAGGCCGGCATCCCGCTCACACGCGGCGCCCGCCGGCCCCGCCGGTCCGCGACCCGGACCCGTGGCCTGCCGGCCCGCGCCGGACCCGCGACCTGGGTCCGGGTGAATCCCCTGCGCTCCCATGCCGTCGACACACCATCGAGACGAGAATCGTCATGTACGAGATGTATCCCTGGAACCGTAGCGAAGACGCCGAGAACGAGGCCGCCGAAGCGCTGCAGATCGCCCTCGACCGCCGCGACAACGGCGGCGCCCCCATTCGCTGACCTCGCGACCCGCGACCCGCGACCCGCGTGCCGCCGGGGCGGCCGGTGAGTTCCGGATGGCCCCGCGTGCCGCGCGGGCACGCCCGGGGCGGGAGCCGGTTCCGGGCGCGCCCGCGCGGCGTCCTGACGGGACCCGGCGGGTCGGAGGGGGTTTACCCGGACGTCCGGACCACGGTCGTCGCCGACCGGTCCGCTTCCTTCGCCTCCTTCGCTCGCTCGGCGGCGAGCTTGACGCCCTTGGGGTCGGGGCGCACGGCGCCGACGAAGGACTGGCGGCGCCAGGAGTTCAGTTTCTCCTCCTTGACCACGTCGCCGCTCCGCGGGGCGTGGACCATGTAACCGGGCTTGGTGATCATGCCCACGTGTCCGAGGCCGCTGAAGAAGACCAGGTCACCGGGCTTGAGATCGTCCCAGGAGATCTTCCTGTCGAAGGCCTGGTACTGGTCGGCGGCGACGCGGGGCAGGGTGATCCCGGCGGCGCCGTAGGCGCGGAGCATCAGGCCGGAGCAGTCGAAGCCGCCCTTGCCGGTGCCGCCCCACAGGTAGGGCGTGCCGCGCTGCGCCATGGCCCAGTCGACGGCCTTCCGCCAGGCGGGTTTGACGGTCCGGGCGGTTACTTTCGCGAGTGCCGGGCCGCTGAGGGTCGCGAGTGCCGGGCCGCTGAGGCTGACGGATTCGGAGAGGGGGGCCGGGGCGGGAGAGGCGGCCAGCACCGCGTTCGGGGTCGCGAGCACCGCGGCGCCGGCGACGATCATGGTCATGACACGGGGGTACATCTTGCCGGACAGGGTGATTCCTTCCATAGGGCCGGCCGGGTGAGCTGTCGGGCTCGGGCGTGGAGGCCGCCCTACGGCGCGTGCGAGCGCCGATTCGCCCCGAGGGAAACGGAGCGCCCGAGAGGGGGTCCGCGCTCCGCCGTGCGGAGCGGGTTCCCGGGCGCCCCGGTGGATCCCGGAAATGGGTCCCCGGCTCCGCGCAGGCCGAAGGGATGGGGGACGGCCCGTGCGGATTAGGCGTCGATGTGAGTGCCCAGGACCTTAACGAAGCGGTCAAAAGATCGCAAACAGGACAAAACGCCCGTTGTGCAATACGTGGACAAATTGTCCGAGGTGTGAGATGGGTGTTCGATTACCGAGACGGACCGGTAAGGTGCCTGCATGGATTCGCGCAACATTCGCCTGGCGGTCATCCCCGGTGACGGGATCGGCATCGAGGTCGTCACCGAGGGCTTGAAGGTTCTGGAAGCGGTCGGCACGAAGGTGGAGACCACCACGTACGACCTCGGCGCCAAGCGCTACCACGAGACCGGCGAGACCCTTCCCGACGCCGTCCTCGACGAGCTGCGCGGCTACGACGCGATCCTGCTCGGCGCGGTCGGCGACCCCAGCGTGCCCCCGGGCATCCTGGAGCGCGACCTGCTGCTCAAGCTCCGTTTCCAGCTCGACCACTACGTGAACCTCCGGCCGGTCAAGCTCTTCCCCGGCGTCGAGACGCCGCTCGGCAAGGCCCGTCCGGAAGACGTCGACATGATCGTGGTCCGCGAGGGCACCGAGGGACCGTACGCCGGCGCGGGCGGCGCCATGCGCCGCGGCACGCCGTACGAGATCGCCACCCAGGAGTCGTTCAACACCGCCTACGGTGTCGAGCGGGTCGTGCGCTACGCCTTCGACAAGGCGCTCGCCCGCCCCCGCAAGAAGCTGACGCTGGTCCACAAGACCAACGTCCTCACCTACGCCGGTGACCTGTGGGCCCGCACCTTCGACCGGGTCAGCCTGGAGTACCCCGACGTCCAGACCGACTACTGCCACGTCGACGCGGCCTCGATGTTCTTCGTCACCCAGCCCGAGCGCTTCGACGTGATCGTGACCGACAACCTCTTCGGTGACATCCTGACCGACATCGGCGCGGCGATCGCCGGTGGCATCGGCCTGGCGGCCAGCGGCAACGTCAACCCCGACCGCACCGCGCCGAGCATGTTCGAGCCGGTCCACGGGAGCGCCCCCGACATCGCGGGCCAGGGCAAGGCCGACCCGACCGCCACGATCCTCTCGGTCGCCATGCTCCTGGACCACCTGGGCCTGGCCGAGGAGTCCGCCCGGGTCGAGCAGGCCGTCGCCGACGACCTCGTCGAGCGGCAGACCGGCTGGACCGGCCGGACCACCCACGAGATCGGCGACGACATCACCGCCCGAGTAGCCGGCTGACAAGCCGCCTTCTCCACTGCTGACGCGCCCGGCGGCTCACCAGAGCTGCCGGGCGCGTCGTCGTTTCCCCGCACTTCCCGTACCGCCTAAACCCGGCACTGCCGGGTTTAGGTAGAGATGCAGTAGTTTCCCGTTACCCGGTCCATCGCAGAATGGACTCCAGGGCAGCCCGACACCAAGAGAAGGATCTCCGTCATGACCACCGCTCAGAAGCTCAGCTTCGACGTGCAGCTCTCCGACCACGCTCGCACCGCGGCCGAGCGCGAGCAGGTACTGGCGAATCCGGGATTCGGTCAGACCTTCACCGATCACATGATCTCGATCGACTACACCGAGGGGAGGGGCTGGCACGACGCCCGGCTCGTGCCGTACGGCCCGCTGAGCCTCGACCCGGCGACCTCGGTCTTCCACTACGCCCAGGAGCTCTTCGAGGGCCTGAAGGCCTACCGGCAGGAGGGCGGCGCCATCGCCGCCTTCCGGCCGTACGCCAACGCCGCCCGCTTCAACCGCTCCGCGGTGCGCATGGCCATGCCGGAACTGCCGGAGGAGACCTTCGTCGAGTCGCTCGACCTCCTCGTCCAGACCGACCGCGACTGGGTGCCCACCACCCCGGGCCACAGTCTCTACCTGCGACCCTTCATGATCGCCACGCAGCCGGCGCTGGGCGTGAACTACCCGTCCAGGAACTACAAGTACATGGTCATCGCCTCCCCGGCGGCGTCCTACTTCGGTGGCGCCAAGCCCGTCTCGGTCTGGCTCTCCACCGAGTACACCCGCGCGGCGCCCGGCGGCACCGGGTTCGCCAAGTGCGGCGGCAACTACGCGGCCACCTTCGTGGCCCAGCGCCAGGCCGTCGAGCAGGGCTGCGACCAGGTGGTCTGGCTGGACGCGGGCGAGCACCGCTACGTCGAGGAGATGGGCGGGATGAACCTGTTCTTCGTCTACGGCGACCGCCTGCTGACCCCGGCGCTCACCGGCACGCTCCTGCCCGGCATCACCCGCGACTCGATCCTCGCCCTCGCAGGGGACCTCGGCCTCACCGCCGAGGAAGGCCGCCTGTCGATCGAGGAGTGGCAGGAGGGCTGTGCGTCGGGTGAGCTCACCGAGGTCTTCGCCTGCGGCACCGCGGCGGTCGTCACCCCGGTCGGCTCGGTGAAGGGCGCCGACCGCGCCTGGACGATCGGCGACGGCACCCAGGGCCCCGTCACCACCCGGATCCGCGAGGAACTCGTCGGCATCCAGTACGGCTCCCGCCCGGACCGGTACGACTGGGTCCACAAGATCTGCTGATCACCCGATTCCACGCGGTTTCCCGGGGCGCGGTCTCCCGGGAGCCGCTGACCGCCGCGCGGGCCGGTGGAATCCACCGGTCTCCGCGCGGGCCGGCGGAGCCCGCCAGACCTTCGCGGGCCCGCAGGATCCGCCGACGCCCGCGTGGGGCCGTACGATCCGTCGGCCGCCGTGCGTGCTCACGTGACCTGCGGGCCCGCACGATTCGCCGACTCTCGTGCGGGCCGGGCGATCCGTCGGCTCCCACCGCGGAAGCCCGGCTTCCCACCCCACCGGGCTTCCGCAGTGCACAGTCCTACCCCTCGATCAACTTGCCGGTGTCGACGGTCAGGTTCCACGGCTCGGGTAGTTCGAGCGGTTTGCCGAACGCCTCGGTGGCCTCTTCGGCGTACCCTTCCGGGCCCGGTCGGCTGAGCAGCCTGAACCGGTTGGCGAAGGCGTCGAGCACCAGGTAGAGGGGGACGCCCGCGAGCGCGCACGCCTGCGGTTTGATGACGTGGTCGTCGCGGATGCTGCTGGGGGAGACGACCTCGGCGACCAGCAACGTCGCGTCCGCGTGCACGTGGCTGGGATCCCAGAGCGGAGGGTTCGAGGGGACGACGACGAGGTCGGGCTCGTAGCGGTCCGCCTGCGCCTGAAGGAAGATCTTGGCCTGTGGATAGACGCGCCATCCCTTCTCCATGGCGAACGGCATGAGCTGGGACATGAGTTGGTACACGACGTCGGCATGAGCGATCGTGGCCATTTCCCTCACCACGATCCGGCCGCTGATGATCTCGATCCGATGGTTCTCGAACCGGTCGATGAGCTCCAGGTACAGCCGTTCGAGATCCGCCTCATCGGTGATCTGGTGGGTGATCGGTCTCTCCATGAGCAGCCCCATAGGGGCATCCTTCCCTCCGTGCGGGTGGGCGCAACGTGTTCGACACATCGCTGAAAGTAATCGCAAAGGCGTGCGCCCGCCTCGGGTTCCGGGAAACTTCTCGTCAGTGCTTTCGAATCATGGTGAGGCCGTCGGCGATGGGAAGCATGATCGAGGTGACCCGGTCGTCCGCGCTGACCATGTCGTTGAACTCGCGGATGTGCCTGACGGTGTCGTCGTCCCGGGTGGGGTCGGCGACGTGGCCGCTCCACAGGGTGTTGTCGACGAGGATCAGCCCGCCCGGGACCAGGCGTGACATGAGGATCTCGTAGTAGACCGGGTAGTTGACCTTGTCGGCGTCGATGAACGCCAGGTCCACGGCCGGTTCCTCGGGCAGTTCCCGCAGCCGCTCGGCCGCCGGGCCGATCCGCAGCTCGACGCGGTCGGCGACGTGCGCCTTCTCCCAGTAGCGCCGGGCGACCGCCGTCCACTCCTCGCTCACGTCGAAGCACGTCAGCCTGCCGCCCGGGGCGAGCCCGCGGGCGAGGCAGATGGAGGAGTAGCCGGTGAAGGTGCCCACCTCCACCGCGTTCACGGCCCGGTGGATCTGGGTGATCATGGTGAGGAAGCGCCCCTGGTCGGGGGATATCTGCATGCCCGCGCTGCCGCCGGTCAGCTCGCGGGTCTCGACGGCCAGCGCGTCGAGCACGTCGCCGGGCAGGGTCGTGTGCGCAAGCAGGTACTGCCCGACCGTCGGGTCGAGGTAAGTCGCTTTCATGCGGCCATTCTTCCCGGTGGGCGGCGGGGTAAGAGGGGAGACCGGGGTGTGTCGGCACGCGCGCCGTCCCGGATCGTGAGATCGATGTGTCAGACGGTGGCGACGTATGGCAGACTGCTTGGCATCATGTTCTACGGTCTGCTCATTATCGGCAGGCGCGCTGGCTGAAAAAGGACAACGCCAGCGCGCAGACCTCTCACGTCCGTGAGGGGTTTTTTTGTTTTCCGAGGCCGGAGAGCGCGCGGCGACCATACGAACCCGCGAAGGAGATTGACATGGCCGACGACCGCTTCCACGTGTACGACACGACACTCCGTGACGGTGCCCAGCAGGAAGGGCTCAACCTCACGGTGGCCGACAAGCTGGCCATCGCGCGTCACCTGGACAGCCTGGGTGTCGGCTTCATCGAAGGCGGTTGGCCCGGCGCCAACCCCAAGGACACCGAGTTCTTCAGGCGCGCTCGAACAGAGCTCGACCTGAGGCACGCGCAGCTCGCCGCGTTCGGCGCGACCCGCCGGGCAGGGGTGAAGGCGGCCGACGACCCGTTGGTGGCCGCGCTGCGCGAATCCGGCGCGCCGGTCGTGACCCTTGTCGCCAAGAGTCACGACCGGCACGTGGAGCTGGCCCTCCGCACGAGTCTCCAGGAGAACCTCGCGATGATCCGCGACACGGTCTCTCACCTTCGTGCGGAGGGGCAGCGAGTCTTCCTCGACGCCGAGCACTTCTTCGACGGGTACAAGTCCAATCCAGCCTACGCGCTGGAGGTCGTGCGCACCGCCGCCGAGGCCGGGGCGTCGGTCATCGCCCTGTGCGACACCAACGGCGGGATGCTCCCCGACGAGCTGGCCGAGGTGGTCCAGGCCGCCGCCGGGACGTCCGCCAGGATCGGCATCCACTGCCACGACGACACCGGCTGCGCGGTGGCCAACACCCTGGCGGCGGTCAAGGCCGGCGCCACCCACGTGCAGGGCTGCGCCAACGGCTACGGCGAGCGCTCCGGCAACGCCAACCTGTTCACGGTCGTGGCCAACCTCCAGCTCAAGCGGGGGTTCGACCTCGTCCCACGCGAGGCGCTGGCCGAGATGACCAGGATCGCCCACGCGATCACCGAGGTCACCAACGTCACCCCGAACTCCCACGCCCCCTACGTGGGCGTCTCCGCCTTCGCGCACAAGGCCGGGCTGCACGCCAGCGCCATCAAGGTCGACCCCAACCTCTACCAGCACATCGACCCCGCCGAGGTGGGCAACGACATGCGCATGCTCGTCTCCGACATGGCGGGCCGCGCCTCGGTCGAGCTCAAGGGCCGCGAGCTGGGCTACGACCTGTCCGCAGACACCTCGCGCGAGCTGGTCAACCGGGTCAAGGACCTGGAGTCCAAGGGCTACACCTTCGAGGCCGCCGACGCCTCCTTCGAGCTGCTGCTGCGCGACACCGTCGCCGGCGAGCGCAGGCGCCACTTCCAGGTCGAGTCGTGGCGGGTCATCGTCGAGCGGACCCGCGGCGGCGAGCTGGTCAGCGAGGCCACCGTCAAGCTGTACGCCAAGGGCGAGCGGATCGTCGCCACCGGCGAGGGCAACGGCCCGGTCAACGCCCTGGACCGGGCCGTGCGGATGGGCCTGGAGCGGCTCTACCCGGAGCTGGCGGAGGTCGAGCTGATCGACTTCAAGGTGCGCATCCTGGAGGGCACGCACGGCACCGACGCGGTCACGCGGGTGCTCATCACCTCCAGCGACGCGGCCGGCGAGTGGTCCACCGTCGGCGTCGACGAGAACATCATCGAGGCCTCCTGGCAGGCCCTGGAGCAGGCCGTGACGTACGGCCTGCTGCGCGCGGGCCACGTCGCGGAGTGACGCGGCCCGCAGGGAAGCCCGGCACGGGTCAGGAGAGGTTCGCCCCGCTGACCCGGAAGCTCACCGGACCCCCGGACGTCTCCAGCGTGACCTTGCCGCCGGAGCAGGAGACCGACGGCTTGTCGGTGCCGGGCACCAGCACGGTCAGCACCGGGCCCGCGACGGCGGGCGAGACGACCGCCGGAGCGGGCTGCTTCTGCATGTAGGCGGCGGAGACCCAGCCCTGGTACGGGTTCGTCCGGCCGCGGACCACCTTCAGGGCGCCGACCGGCTCGCAGGAGGGCATCGAGACCTGGACCAGCGTCGCCTTCCAGCCCGTCTTGTCCTTGACCACGACCCGGCCGCCGCCGTTCGACACGGCCGACAGGTCCCGGGCGAAGTGCCAGACGGTGCTGACCTTCGAGCCCTTGGGGACCGTGTCGAGCACGGCCATCACGTCCTCGCCGTGGTTGACCAGGACCGAGCGGGTTCTCGGCACGCCGTAGGCCCGGTCGGTCAGCCGG
This sequence comes from Streptosporangium fragile, assembly GCF_039534445.1. NCBI lineage: Bacteria > Bacillati > Actinomycetota > Actinomycetes > Streptosporangiales > Streptosporangiaceae > Streptosporangium > Streptosporangium fragile. Next base: position 111,380 of record NZ_BAAAVI010000003.1, read on the forward strand.
TAGCTCTGCCGGTCCGCGCCGATCGACGACCTGCTCAGCGCGGTGGCCGTCTTGGGGCGGAACCGGGCGCCGACCACCTGCGGGGTGTTGTGCGCCTGCGGCGACATGGTCCAGTCGCGGTAGGCGCCGTTCTCGTACGAGTGGAACCCGACGTCGACCAGGACGTCCCGGCCCTGCGCGTAGTAGGTCACGCCGAGGTGGTCCTCGTGGCCGTGGTACTTCATGCCGGGGCCGAAGCGGATGGAGTAGAAGGCCGACTCGGGCTTGTCCCAGGCGGTGCGCCCGTAGACGTAGCCGGCGCCGAACACCCGTACCTTCTGCTTCGGGTGGGCGTAGCCGACCGGCCGCACGTCCGCGCCGCCGTCGCCGATCGGGACCATGAACCCGTCGGGCTGGGTCGAGTGCGCGATGAAGTCCTCCATGGACTCCCACCGCTTGGAGATCTCCCCGGGTACCTTCCGGCCGCAGGACTCGATATTGGCCATGGCGACCTTCAGCCGCTCGTAGACGTAGACCGCGTAACGCGGGGCCTGCTCGCGCAGCGCGCCCTGGGAGTCGACGTCGAGCTTCACGGTCTCGGTGAGCCGCCTGATCGCGAGACTGGACCACTGGTCGCGTCCGTAGCGGCAGCCGATGCCGAGCAGCGCGATGTCCTGGTCGATGCCGTGGTTGTGGCCCTTCTCGTACAGCTTCGGGTCGGACAGCATCTTGGCGTGCTCGGCCAGGCTGGTGGTCAGCCACCGCTCGCCGACGTGCTTGCTGAGGCAGACCAGCGCGGGGGCGCGCAGCGCGATCGGGTGTTCCTGCCAGGCGTAGGGGCTGGTCCCGGCGCCGCCCCGGGGGTTGTCGGCCACCCAGTCCTTGGCGATCTCGGTCGCCCTCGCCAGGTAGGTCTTGTCGCCGTTGGTCTCGTAGTCGGCGACCAGGCGGCCCATCCAGCGCAGCGAGTGGAAGACCATGCTCCAGGAACGGTTGCGGTACGGGTCGGTGCGCCAGTTGACGTCCTTGCCGACCTTCACCGGGGGCAGGTCCAGGAAGTCGAGCTGGCCGTTCATGATGTCCGAGGAGGTCGGGGTGGCCGGGAGCCAGTCGCCCTGGCATTCCGCGGTCCGCCTGGCCTCCCTGCCCGCCGCCTTCCCGGCCTCCGCCGTGCCGACCGTCGCGCCGCAGGTCACGAGGAGGATGAACGAGACGATGAGTGCTTGTGTGCGGCGGCGCACGCCAATTCCTTCCAGGCCGAACGAAGAGGGCTGATCATGCTGACCGAATCCGACCAAACCGGTCAAGCCACGGGAGGCTCTTCCGGCACATCGTTAGCAACTAGATGCGGGCCGGAGGTTTACGCGACATTCGCCCCGCTCGGCCGGTGCGTGCCCGCCCCCGAGGCATCGCTCACGCCGGCCGTGTCGCGGTTCCGCGCGCCGGTCGCGGCGTACGATCGCGCCGGCCGTGTCGTGGTTCCGCGCGCCGGTCGCGGCGTACGTTCACACCGTCCGTGAAACGTCCGCCTCGGGTGCGGTGCCGAAGGTCTCCCGGTAGGCGGTCGGTGAGACCCCGACCTGGCGCCGGAAGTGCGGGCGCAGCGCCACCGCCGAGGCGAACCCCACGCTGCGGGCCACCCGCTCCACGGGCTCCCGGGTCGTCTCCAGCAGCCGCTGGGCCTGCAGCACCCGCTGGTGGAGCAGCCACTGGGCGGGGGTGGTCCCGGTGGCCCGGCGGAAGCGCCGGTCGAAGGTGCGGCGGCTCATCATGGCGTGGGCGGACAGCATGTCGACGGTCAGCTCCCGGTCCAGGTGCCGCAGGGCCCAGTCGAGGGTCTCGCCGAGCGGGTCACCCGTGGACGGCGGCGGGACGGGGTGGTCGACGTACTGCGCCTGGCCGCCGGCCCGGTGCGGCGGCACCACGAGGCTCCTGGCGATCTCGTTGGCCATGCGCGGGCCGTACGTCCGGCGGACCAGGTGCAGGCACAGGTCGATGCCGCCCGCGCTTCCCGCGGAGGTGAGGACGTCGCCTTCGTCGACGTAGAGGACGTCGGGCTGGACCTCGACGGCCGGGTGCATCGAGGCGAGCAGGGGGGCGTACCGCCAGTGGGTCGTGGCCCTGCGCCCGTCCAGCAGCCCGGAGGCGGCCAGCACGAACGTACCGAGGCAGAGCCCGACCACGGTCGCCCCGCGGCGGTGGGCGCGGCGCAGGGCCTCCAGCGCCTCCTCGGCGGGCGGCGGACCGCCGGACGGGCGTCGCCAGGTCGGCACGACGACCAGTTCGGCGTCGTCCACGGCGTCCAGGCCGTGCGGCGCGGCGAGCGTGATCCCGATGTCCGTGCGGACCGGACCGCCCTCGGCGGCCACCGCGCGGACGTCGAACTCCGGCAGTCCGGACCGTCGCTCCCCGAAGACCGCGATCGGCACCGACGCCTCGAACAGCGGGATCTCGTCGAACAGCAGAACCGCTACCTTCGTGAAGCTCATGGCGGGATCCTATCGATCGATGTCTTCCCGGCCACTCGCGGACGCCGCCGTGTCAGGACAGGCTGGACGCATGAGACTCGCCGACATCGTGATCCCCGACACCCCGGCCGCCCGCGGCGCGCTGGAAGTGGCCACCGCCTACTGCTCGCCCGCCCTGCTCAACCACTCCGTACGGGCCTACCTGTGGGCGGCGGCCTACGGCGCGATGAACGGCGTCGCCTTCGACGCCGAACTGCTGTACGTCGCGGCGATGATGCACGACATCGGCCTGGTCAAGGAGTTCGACAGCCACACGGTGCCGTTCGAGGAGGCCGGCGGGCACGTCGCGTGGGTGTTCGCCGCCGGGGCCGGCTGGCCGGTCGAGCGCCGCGTGCGCGCGTCCGAGGTGGTTGTCCGCCACATGTGGGACGAGGTGGACGTCGAGCAGGACCCGGAGGGGCACCTGCTCGAACTCTCCACCGGGCTGGACATCTCCGGTCGGCGGCCGGAGGACTGGCCGGCCGGACTCCGCGCCGAGGTGCTGGACCGCTACCCCCGGCTGGGGCTCGGCCCGGAGTTCACCGCGTGCTTCAGGGACCAGGCCGAGCGCAAGCCCGGCAGCCTGGCCGGCCGTTTCGTCCGCGCCGGCGTGGCCGAGCGCATCGCCGCCAACCCGCTGGACCGCTGACGGTCCTCGCGGGTCGCGGCGGATCCTCCCGGCGCGCCGAGGACCTCCCGGGCCGGCGGCCGGAGTCTCGGGCCGGGGGTCAGGACTCCTGTTTGGGACCGGCGCTCTGGACGACCTCGAACGACCACAGCTCGGCGCCGCTGGCCGCCGGTCCCTGTCCCTGTCCCTGTCCCTGTCCCTGGCCGTGGCCGTGGCCGTGGCCCTGGGCCGGTCCCTGGCCCGCCGTGGCCTGGGCGTGACCGTGGCCCTGCGCGCCGGCCTGGGCGTGGCCCCGCTGGAACGCCTGGCTCTCGGTCCAGCGGGTGAAGTCCTCCTCGGAGCGCCAGCGCGTGTAGACCAGGTACCGGTCGGTGCCGTCGACCGGGCGGAGCAGCTCGAACCACTCGAACCCGTCGGCGGACTCCACGACCCCGGCCCGGCCGGAGAAGCGGCGTTCCAGCTCCTCACGCATCTCCGGGGACACCGTCAGGACGTTTATCTTCACAACCGAAGGCACATCTTCTCCTCGACGCCGTGGTTTCCCTGATCACTCTATGATCGGCGCTCCTCAGGCGAGGGTCCTACGGGGGTGCGGCGCGTCCTCCAGGTTCACCCGGGCGACGGCCGGGAGCCGCTCGGCCTCCAGCGCCTGGCGCATGCGCGGGATGGCCACCCCGCCGAGTTGTTCGCGGACCGCGCTCATCGGCGTGTTCTCCGCGACCACCATGCGCAGCCGCACGGCCGGACGCGCGTTCGTGCCGACCATCGCGGCGTGCGCGTCGAGGATCGAGGGGTGCGCGGCCACCTCGGCGGCCATCGCGTCGGTCACACCGCCGGTGCGGACCTCGGTGATCCCGGCGGGTCCGCCGTCCAGGCGTATGCCGTCCAGCCGGCGACGCCGTGCCTGGGCCAGCAGCCAGCGCAGCCCGAGCAGCGCCAGCACGGCCGCGCTCGCCGCGATCGCCCACCACGGCCACGGGTCGTAGCGGGCGAAGGCGTCGCGGACCTGGTCGCCGACGAGCGGCTCGTCGGCGGGCGCCCAGGCCCGCGGGAGCGCACCCAGGCTCCGGGCGAGCCCCAGGGCGCCCGGGATCAGCAACGCCAGTCCGACGATCAGCAGCCCCAGCCTGTTCCCCCGGGCGGTCTTGTCGTGCATGCCGGTCACCTCTCCCGCAGACGTACGCGGACGCGGTAGTCCCGTACGGGGCCGAGTTCGGCGATCCGCGCGTGCACCGCCTGCCGTACGGCGTCCGCCATGCCGGTGGTGTCGCGGATGAGGCTCTCCGCCGTGACGTCGGCGGTCCTGCCGTGCAGCCGCACCCGGGCGTGGCCGACGCCCCGCACCTGCTCGGCCGCGCGGGCCAGGGCGCGGGCGAAGCCCCGAGGGGGCACGCCGATGACCAGGTCCCTGTCGCCGGTCCTGATCGGGACGAGCCTGGGCCGGCCCGGCAGCAGCGCGAGCAGCGCCAGCACCAGGCCCAGCAGCGCGACCAGGCCCGCGCCGGTCGCCACCTGCGGCGAGCTCCAGGGCGTGGACGACGCCCAGGCCAGGGCGCGGTCGTACGGCACCAACCGGAGCGGGCGACCCAGGAGCGCGGAGATCACCTCCGCGGCCACGAGGGCGCCGCCCAGGGTCATCAGGGTGGCCGTGATCACTGAGGGGACCACCCGGCGCGGCCGGAAGGCCCGGATCGCCGCCCGGTCCGCGGCGGCGTCCCTCGCCGCCGCTCCGGGCACAGGCGGGACCGGCGACCCCCCGAGCTCCGCGCCGGGTGCGGTCGGTGTCGCCATGGTGGGTTCCGCCATGGAGATCCTGTCGGCCGGGTCGGGCACCGGCATGGTCATTCCGTCTCCCGATATGCGGTGGCGCCCCGCGGAACCCGCCCGGCCCGCTCGGGGGGCGTCTCCCGCACCGGGGCGATGTCCTGAGGAGAGGCCGCGTGCCGGGCAGGCACCACGCCGACGACCTCGATGTCGATGTGGCCGACGTCCAGGCCGGTCAGGGTGTGGACGCGTTCGGCGACGTGCCGCCGGACCTCCTGGGCCACCTGACGGATCGGAGCGGGATACTCCACCGTCACGTCCAGCCGCAGCGCCGCCAGCCGGCCGTGGACCGTGGCGCGGGTGCCCCCGTGGAAGGTCAGCGGCCCCCGCTCGCCGACCTCCCGCACCCGTGCCACCTCCCCGGCCGAGCGGATCGCGATACGCGACACGACCCTGCCGGGGATGTCCGTCCGGCCGCGCCGCTCGGGCGGCACGATCTCCCGTACCGACTGGGCGGGGATGCCCTGGGCCGCCGACGACCCGGCCTCCGCGTGCACGGCGCCCTCCCCCCCGGGCCCCGGGGCGGAGGGGGCGGTCGCGCCCCCGGCACCGGGCGCGGAGCGGTGCCCGACCGGTGTGGCCATCACCGTCTCGCCGTCAGCCGGGACAGGTCGATGCCGCCGGTGTCGACGAGCCGCCCGACCAGGAGACCGGCGGCGCCCAGCACGAGGACCAGGAGGAAGGCCCCCAGGCCGCCGAACGCCGCGGCGAACCCCAACAGCACCCCGGCGATCGTGCCGACCACCGACCACAAGGGGAATTCCTTCACCGCGCACCTCCGATATGGACGTTCACCGGCCGGCCGCCCACCAGCGGGGCGACCGCCACGCGCACCTCGTCGGCGATCTCCGGCAGCGGGCGCCCCAGCCTGACGACGATCGACACCTCCACCTCGTCCTCGCGCAGTGCCACACCGGGCACCCTCTCGCCCGGCAGATAGGTCGCCACGGTCCCGAACGGCCCGCCCGTCAGGTCGGCGACGTCGGGATGGCTCCGTACCGTCGCGGCCACCGTCCGGGCGAGGCCGCCCGCCCCGCCGGCCGGGCCCTTCGCCCCGCGCGCCGGTCCGGCGGTCTCGCGGGCGGGGGCGGTCGTCCCCTGGGTCACGGTGACGGTCTGGGAGACGGGGGCGTCCGCCGGTGCGGCGGTCCCGCGAACGGGGTCCGCCTTCTCCGGGGTCGCGACGGCCGTCCGCCCGGCGGGCTCCGCCGTTCCGCGTGCCGGGGAGGTCGTCCCGCGTGCCGGGTCGTTCACTGGACGCGCGGTCCCTGCTCGGGGGTCTCCTCCGCCCGCTCCCTCTCCTGGCCGGGCATGTGGACGTCGGAGACCTTGATGTTGACCTCGGTGACTTCGAGCCCGCACATGCGCTCGACCGCCGTGATCACGTTCCGGCGCACCGCGCCGGCCAGGTCGGGGATGGCCATGCCGTACTCGACGACCAGCTCCAGGTCGACGGCGGCCTGCCGTTCGCCCACCTCGACCGACACTCCCTGCGTGATGCTCCTGTCGGCGCCCACGATGCCGCGGACCGCGCCGAGCGCGCGCGCCGTGCCCGCGCCCATGTCGTAGACCCCGGAGATCTCCCGAGCCGCCATGCCCACGATCTTGGCCACGACCCCGCTCTCGATGGTGGTGGTCCCCCTGGGGGTCACCAGGCTGCTCTGGGTCGCGGGACTGTCGGTCCTGGCCCGGGGCACCGTCGCCTCGTCGCCCTTCGGCCTGCTCGCCGTACTGGCTTCGGTCACGTCGTTTTCCTCTCCCCGGGGGAGGGCCTGTCCGGCCCTCCTGCCTGCTACAGGCGGTAATACCCCCCAAATACGCATCAATCAGGACACACCTTTTCTTGGTGTGCTCATGGTGATATATGGATGATTCGATCTATCCCGGTCCCGCCTCGGGGTGCGGTCCCGCCGTCACGAGGGGCCCGCGGCCCTCGCGGTCCGGCCGGACCGCGACCGCGACTAGCCTTGTCATGTGCGTATAGCCAGGTTCTCCACAGGTGACGGTGTCGGGTTCGGCGTGGTCGAGGGAGGCCCCGGGGAGGAGTTCGTCGCCGGGATCTCCGGGCACCCGTTCGGGCCGATCCAGCTCACCGGCGAGCGTTACTCGCTCTCCCAGGTCAAGCTGGTCGCGCCGATGCTGCCCAGCAAGGTCGTCGCGATCGGCAAGAACTACGCCGACCACGCCAGGGAGATGGGCGGCGAAGTTCCCGACGAGCCGTTGATGTTCCTCAAGCCGTCGACCTCGGTGATCGGCTCGGGCGAGGCCATCGCCTACCCGACCGGGCTCTCGGCACGGGTCGACTTCGAGGGGGAACTGGCCGTGGTGATCGGCAGGCTCTGCCGCGAGGTGCCCCGCGAGCGGGCCCACGAGGTCGTCTTCGGCTACACCTGCGCCAACGACGTGACGGCGAGAGACCTGCAGAAGAAGGACGTGCAGTTCACCCGGGCCAAGGGCTTCGACACGTTCTGCCCGCTCGGCCCGTGGATCCAGACCGAGCTCGACCCGTCCGACGTGGGCATCACCACCTCGGTGAACGGCGAGGTCAGGCAGGAGTCCCGCACCTCCAAGCTCATGTACGACATCCCCGCGCTGATCGCCCACGTGAGCGCGGTCATGACCCTGATCCCCGGCGACGTCATCCTCACCGGGACGCCCGAGGGGGTCGGCCCGCTCAGCGTCGGCGACGAGGTCAGCGTCTCCATCGAAGGAATCGGCACTCTCACCAACCGGGTGGTCTCGCGTGATTAGGGTTCGTTTCGCCCCCTCGCCGACCGGCATGTTCCATGTCGGCGGCGCCCGTTCGGCGCTGTTCAACTGGGCCCTGGCCGAGCAGTCCGGCGGCAGGTTCGTGCTCCGCATCGAAGACACCGACGCCGCGCGCAACCGGCCCGAGTGGACCGAGGGCATCGTCTCGGCGCTCGCCTGGATCGGCATCAACGGCGACAACCCCGCCTTCGAGGGCCCCTACTTCCAGTCGTCCTACGAGGAGCAGCACCGCGAGGCTGCGGCCAAGCTCGTCGCCGACGGCCGGGCGTACTACTGCACGTGCACCCGTGACGACGTCAAGGCCCGCACCGGCTCGGAGCACAGGGGCTACGACGGTTTCTGCCGCGAGCGCGGCCTGACCGAGGGCGCGGTCCGCTTCCGCACCCCCGACGAGGGCGTCACCGTGGTCGAGGACCTGGTCCGCGGCACCGTCGAGTTCCCCAACAACGCGATGGAGGACTTCGTCATCGCCCGCGCCGACGGCTCCCCGCTGTTCGTGCTGGCCAACGTGGTCGACGACATCGAGATGCGGATCACCCACGTGGTCCGCGCCGAGGAGCACCTGTCCAACACGCCCAAGCAGCAGCTCCTCTGGGAGGCGCTCGGCGTCGCCCCGCCCACCTGGGCGCACGTGCCGGTCATCGTCAACGAGAAGCGCCAGAAGCTGTCCAAGCGCCGCGACAAGGTCGCCCTGGAGTCCTACCGCGACGAGGGCTACCTGGCCGAGGCGATGGTCAACTACCTGATGCTGCTCGGCTGGGGTCCGGGCGACGACCGGGAGATCATGCCCTGGTCGGAGATGGTCCCGCTGTTCCGGCTGGAGGACGTCAACCCCTCCCCGGCCTTCTTCGACGAGAAGAAGCTGCGCGCCTTCAACGGCGAGTACATCCGGGCGCTGCCTCTCGCGGAGTTCATCGCCCGCTGCGAGCCCTGGCTCGCGCCCGACTGGGACCGCGCGACCTTCGCCCGGGTCGCCGAGCTGGCCCAGACCCGCATCGCGGTGCTCTCCGAGATCACGGCCAACGTCGACTTCCTCTTCCTGGACGAGCCCGTCTTCGACCAGGCGTCGTGGGACAAGGCCATGAAGAACTCCGCGGTGGAGATCCTCACCGGCTACCTGGCCCGGCTGGAGACGGTCGCCATGGACCCCGAGTCGCTGAAGACCGCCCTGGAGGAGGTCGGCGCCGAGCACGGGCTCAAGCTCGGCAAGGCCCAGGCGCCCGTCCGCGTGGCCGTCACCGGCCGCACCGTGGGCCTGCCGCTCTTCGAGTCGATCGAGGCCCTCGGGCGTGAGCGCACCGTCGAGCGCCTGCGCGCCGCCCTGGCCAGACTCGGCGGCTGAGGCCCGGCGGCCCGGACCGCCGCGGCCGAGGCCGCCGCGGTCCGGGCCATGTCCACCGGTACGGAACGTTCACCAACGCGGGACATACCGGTGTGGAGGCGTGCGCGGAGACGTCCGGCGCCGCGGGGCCGGAGCCGGGCGATCGGCCCGGCTCCGCGGTGAGCGTGACCGCCGGGCGCGGCGAGAGTGTCCGCCGGGCGCGGCCCCGGCCGCCGTCAGGCCAGCAGGCCGCGGCGCTCCAGGAGGGGCTCGATGCGCGGGTCGCGCCCCCGGAAGTCGCGGAAGGCGTCCATCACGTCCTTGGAGCCGCCGACCGAGAGCAGGGTGGAGCGGAAGTGGTCGCCGTTCTCCCGTCTGAGGCCCCCGTTCTCCTTGAACCACTCCACGCTCTCGGCGTCGAGCACCTCGCTCCAGATATAGGAGTAGTAGCCGGCGCTGTAGCCGCCCACGCCGCTGGAGAAGATGTGGGCGAAGTAGTTCGTCCGGTAACGCGGGCGGACCAGCTCGAAGGCGATTCCGGCGCGCTCCAGGGCCGCGGCCTCGAACGCCGGGACGTCCTCGACGTCCTCACCGACGGCCAGCTTGTGCCAGGCCCAGTCGAGGAGCGCCGCCGCCAGGTACTCGACGGTGGCGAAGCCCTGGTTGAACTTCTCGGCCGCCTTCATCTTCTCCAGGAGCTCCGCGGGCACCGGCTCGCCGGTCTCGTGGTGCCTGGCGAAGTTGGCGAGGACCGACGGCCAGGTGACCCACATCTCGTTGACCTGTGAGGGGTACTCCACGAAGTCACGCGGCACCTCCGTGCCGGAGACCCGTGGGAAGCGCACGTCGGAGAACAGGCCGTGCAGGGCGTGGCCGAACTCGTGGAAGGCGGTGTTGACCTCGTCGAAGGTCAGCAGTGTCGGGCCCTCGGCGGGCTTGGTGATGTTGAGGTTGTTCATCACCACGGGCCGCTCGCCGAGCAGGTGCGACTGGTCCACCAGGTTGTTCATCCAGGCGCCGCCACGCTTGGTGGGCCGGGCGTAGGGGTCGAACAGGAACAGGCCGAGCGGCGCTCCGCCGGCGTCGGAGACCTCGAAGACCCGCACGTCCGGGTGGTAGCCGGCCAGGTCGTCCCGTTCGGCGAAGGTGATCCCGTACAGCTCGCCGGCGGCGTGGAAGATGCCGTCCCGCAGCACCCGGTCCAGCTCGAAGTACGGGCGCAGTTCGGCGCCGTCGAAGTCGTAGCGGGCCTTGCGCACCTTCTCCGCGTAGAACGACCAGTCCCACGGTTCGATGGGGAACCCGGCCTGCTCGCTCAGCGCCTCGGCCTCGCGGCGGGCGTTGGCCACCGCCGGGCCCACCAGCTTGCCGAGCATCTCCTCGACGGCGTCGGTGGTCTTGGCCGTCTGGTCGGCGACGGTGTAGGCGGCGTGGCTGGGGTAGCCGAGCAGGGCCGCCCGCTCGGCGCGGAGCGTCGCCATCTTCAGGGCCAGCCCGAAGTTCTCCGGAGCCCGGTTGACGGAGAGCTCGTACAGCCGCCGGCGCGTCTCCCGGTCGGTCAGCTCGGCCAGCGCGGGCTGGTTGGTGAAGTTGAGCAGCGGCAGGACGTACTTGCCGTCCTCCTCGATCGCCTTGATCGCGCTCTCGGAGAGCCCGTCCAGCAGCCCGGCGTCCTCGACGACCAGCGCCGAGGCGGTGGACGCGGTCAGCAGGTTCTGGGAGAAGGCCGTGGCGAGCCGGGTGAGCTCCTCGTTGATCCCCCGCAGGCGCTCCTGCTCGGTCTCGGACAGGTCGGCGCCGGCCCGGACGAAGTCGACGCGGTACTTCTCCAGCAGCCACGCCTCCTCGGGGTCGTCGGTGACCACCTGCTTGATCCGCGCGTAGAGGGGGCGGTTCAGGTGGATCGCGTCACCGTGCTTGGTCAGCTTGGGGTAGACCTCGGTCTCGATCTCCCTGATGCCGTCCGTGGTGTCGGAGGAGGCGATGCTCATGAAGACGGTCGCGGTCCGCTTCAGGATCTGCCCGGAGCGCTCCAGCGCCTCGATCGTGTTGGCGAACGTCGCCGGCTCGGGGTTGTCCGCGATCTCCTGCACCTCGCGCAGTTGGTCGGCCATGCCACGCTCGAAGGCGGGCAGGTAGTGCTCCTCCCTGATCTCCGCGAACGGCGGCAGCTTGTAGGGCAGCGTGCTGGGGGCGAAGAACGGGTTCTCAGCCAAGGCGGAAACTCCTCACAGGCGGACGGATCTCCCAGCAGCGTTACACAGCGGGCCTCCGGACGGCACGCCGGTGGCACGGCGATCCGGCCGCCGGTAATCGTTTTGGTCTTGTCCCCGAACCTGGGCTATTCTTTCGGAGTCGCCAGCGAGCCCCGCAAGGGGGTCCAGCGCGGTGGGGTATGGTGTAATTGGCAACACGACTGATTCTGGTTCAGTTATTCTAGGTTCGAGTCCTGGTACCCCAGCTGCGTCTTCCTGCGAAGACGCTGCGGGTTTGGTCCCCTCCGAATCCGACGACAGTGTGCTCGGTCCCGTCGTCTAGTGGCCTAGGACGCCGCCCTCTCAAGGCGGTAACGCCGGTTCGAATCCGGTCGGGACTACCACGTTGTCAACGCAAGGCTCCGTCGTCTAGTGGCCTAGGACGCCGCCCTCTCAAGGCGGTAGCGCCGGTTCGAATCCGGTCGGGGCTACCTTGCGAACCCCCGGAAGCATCGGCTTCCGGGGGTTTTCGCGTATGTCGGCCCCTTGCCTGCCGGGTTCCGCGCCTTCTCCCCGAGCGTCGCGCGATGTGACGTGCGGCACATCCCCCGGCCGGAGGGCGGAGCTCTCCGGCACCCGGCGAGCAATGCAGCCCGACGGGGGCGAGACAGCCACTTCGCCGGCCGGTGGGGCACGGGGGCTCCGCGCCCCACCGGCGTCCGGGACGGCCCTGTCCCGCCCGGAGCGAGCCTGAGACGGCGTCCCCTGCCCGGAGCGGGACCTGAGACGGCCCTGTCCCGCCCGGAGCGGGGTCCGGGACGGTGTCCCCTGCCCGGTTCCCTACGCGGGCGACGTGCGGGCCAGCAGGTAGCCGGAGAACCACGTGGGGAAGGCCCGGCGCAGCTCGGCGGGGCCGGTCAGCCGGACCTCCCCGGTGCGGGTCACGTCGGCCCACGAACGCTCGCCGATCCAGTACTCGGTGAGCGCCCTCAGGTCGGCCTCCACGTGCAGGTCCACCGCCCGCCCGTAGGACTCCCCGCACAGGTCCACCCTCGGGCGGCGCACGTGCAGGAAGCAGTGGGCCTCGGGGAAGCTCAGCGCCACCACCGTGAGGTTCTCCGGGAGCCGGTCGCGGTGCACCCGGCGGCGCAGATCCCAGGCGAGCAGGCGCGGGTCGAGGGCCAGCTCGCGGCGGTCCCACTCCATCGCCCACTCGCCCAGCGCCCGCACCGGCCCGGCCAGCGCCTTGCCCGCCGGGGTGAGGCCGTAGGCGCGGTCCCGCCGCTCGATGATCCCGGCCTTCTCCAGGGAGCGGAGCCGGGCCGACAGCATCGTCCTGGAGATGCGGGGCAGGCCCTGGTGGATCTCGTTGAACCGGGTCGAGCCCAGCAGCAGCTCGCGGACCACGAGCAGGGTCCAGCGCTCGCCGAGGATCTCCAGCGCCCGGGCGACGGCGCAGAACTGCCCGTACTCATTCATAGGCCTCAAGGTACGGAATCTGTACTTGAGGCGCGATTCTCGCCTACGTGATGGTGGAGCCCATGACAACGACCCCGCAGACCCGGCCCACGATCTCACGGACCCACTCGTGGGTGTCGCCCACCGTCCCCGCCGACGTGGCGGAGCTGTCGGGCCTCGAATTCCTGGAGCGGCTGGTGGACGGCCGGATCGCCCCGCCCCCGATCACCGGCACGCTCGGCTTCCGGCTCACCCACGTGGAACGCGGTGTGGCGGTCTTCGTGGGGGAGACGGGTGAGCATCTCTACAACCCGCTGGGGAGCGTGCACGGCGGCTATCTCGCCACCCTGCTCGACTCGGCCCTCGGCTGCGCGGTCATGACCGAGCTGCCGCCCGGGAAGGCGTACACGACCGCCCAGCTCGGGGTGAACCTGGTCCGGCCGGTCTTCGCCGACACCGGACCGCTACGGTGCGAGGCGAGGACCCTGCACGTCGGCCGGACCATCGCCACCGCGGAGGCGCAGGTCGTGGGGGAGGGGGACGGCAAGCTGTACGCCCACGCCACCACGACCTGCGCCGTCTTCCCGATGCGCTAGTTGTGCCCCGAGCGGGCCTTGAACAGCGCCCGTTTGGCGGCCTTGGTCACCTGCTTGTCCGGGTGGGCCTTGCCGATCGCCTCCAGCAGCTCCTCCAGGTGCGGGTGGGGCACCTTCCAGATCACATCGAGCAGGCCGACGAGGTCGGTGCCGATGTCGTCGAGGCTGCTGACGAACTCCGGCCGGCCCAGGCCCGCCGAGATGGTCAGCATGTCGAGGATCAGCCAGTGCGTGTCGGCCTGGGTGGGCTGCGGGGCGTCCTCGACGCCGAGCTGGGCCAGGTGGGTGGCCGCGTACGGGTGCAGGGAGGGCTCGCCGAGGGCGGCGCGCCAGGCGGGCACGGCCACCTCGCCGAGCGAGCCGACCATGCTGGCCGCCTGGACCCGGACGAGGGCGTCCGAGTCGTCCTCGGCGGCGGCCTCCAGCAGGTCGCGGGCGGCCTGCTCGGGGGAGCGCAGCTCCAGCCAGGCGGCGAACTCGGCGTCCGCCTCCTCCTCGGGCAGCTCGGCGCTGAACGTGAGCAGGTCCAGGGCCGTCATCGCGTCGATGGCGGGCCGGGCGTCCAGCTCGATGTCGGCGTCGTCCACCAGGTGGACCACGCCCTCCATGCCGAGCGGCGTCAGGCGCACCTGGTCGTGCTCGACCTCGACCATGCCGTACCCGGCGAGCCAGTCGAGCACCGGGTTGAGCGGGTCGCCGTAGCGCGCGGCGGCGGCGGCCCAGGCCTCGGTGCCCAGGTCGTCGTACTCCGCGGCGGCCTCGGCCAGCTCGGTGCGGAGCTCGGCCAGCGGCTTGGAGCCCGTGGCCAGCAGCACCCGGATCAGCAGCGCCCTGGTCAGCCCGGACAGGGCGATCGTGGCCTCCTCGTCCTCCAGCTCGGGGTCGCCGTAGTCGACCGAGTGCAGGCCCGCCAGCCACGCGTCGAGGGCGTCGTCGTCCTCCTCGAAGGGCCACTCCGCGGCGTCGGGGTCGACGCTGACGGTGTCCTCCCCCTCGGGCTGGAGGAAGTCGAGGTCGATGGCGAGGTTCCAGATGTTCCAGAGCGCGGGGACGGAGTCGGCGGCCGGCGGCTCCGTCCCGGCGGGGGCGGAGAGCCCCAGCACCCCCAGCGCCTCGGCGATCTCGGCGTCGGTGAGCAGGCTCGTCTCGCCCACCCGGCGCTCGGTCCCGACCCAGACCGCGAGATCGCGGGCCTTGATGATCAGGGGAGCGCGACGGGCCGCCTCGGCCAGTTCGGAGTCGGGGCGGAGCCGGATCGTCGGCAGCTCGGCGAGCTCCTCGGCGAACGGCTCGAAGTCGCCCAGGCCTTCCGGTTCCTCCTCGTCGTACTCGTCGTCGTCCTCGTCTTCGGCGGCGAGTTCCTCCATCGCGTCGACGAAGTCGTCCTCAAGGCGGTCGAGCTCGGCGAGCAGGTCGCGCAGCGGCGACGAGCCCTTGGCCAGGCGGCCGGAGTCCGACAGGAAGGTCAGGTAGGCGCGGACCGCCGGCATCATGCCGTCGGCCGCCGCGTCGGGGTCCTCGACGACCTGGGGCATGCGGTCGAGGAGCACCGTGCGCAGATCGGACCGCCTCCACCGCCCGACGTCGTCGGAGGCGATCAGCCGGTGCCACAGCGCGACGGAGCCGACCAGGTTGGAGTCGCTCCCGGGCGCGTTCTCCCGCGCCCAGAGGATGAAATCTTGGAGCAGGGGACGCAGTTCAGCGGCGGCTGCCTCGATGCGATCTGTCACCTACCCAGCCTAGGGGGCCGCAGGGATGCTCGCCTCCTCATATCCCCCTGACAGCGCCCTTCGGGCGGGTCAGTTGGCCCGGCGCATCGACTCGGTGATCCGCTCGGCGGCGCTGACCACCGGGGCGGCGTGCAGCCGGCCCGGAGTGCGGGTCAGGCGCTCGATCGGGCCGGAGACCGACACCGCGGCCACCACCTTGCCGCCCGTGCCCCTGATCGGCGCCGAGACGCTGGCCACGCCCTGCTCGCGCTCGCCGACGCTGTGCGCCCAGCCCCGGCGCCGGACGCTCGCCAGCGTGGCCGCGGTGAACTTGGCGCCGCGCAGCCCCCGGTGCAGGCGGTCGGGCTCCTCCCAGGCCAGGAGGATCTGCGCGGCGGAACCGGCGATCATCGGCAGGGCCGAGCCGACCGGCACGGTGTCGCGCAGCCCGCTCGCGCGCTCGGCGGCGGCCACGCAGACCCGCTCATCGCCCTGGCGCCGGTAAAGTTGCGCGCTTTCCCCGGTCAGGTCCCGCAGCTGGGTCAGCACCGGGCCGGCGACGGCCAGGAGCCGGTCCTCCCCCGCGGCGGTGGACAACTCGGACAGTCGCGGACCGAGAACGAACCTGCCCTGAGTGTCGCGCGAGACGATGCGGTGGTGCTCCAGCGCGACGGCCAGCCGGTGGGCCGTGGGGCGGGCCAGGCCGGTGGCCTGCACGAGCTGGGCGAGAGACGCCGGGCCGGCTTCAAGGGCGTTGAGCACCAGAACGGCCTTGTCGAGTACGCCGACTCCGCTAGAGTTGTCCATACACCGATACTGCCGTCTCGACATATGAGAAAGCAAGTGGGTGGTGGAACAGCCGATCGCAAGGAGGCGACATGGGCCGCACGCTCGCGGAGAAGGTCTGGGAGCAGCACGTCGTGCGACGTGCTGAGGGAGAGCCTGATCTGCTCTACATCGACCTTCACCTGATTCACGAGGTGACCAGCCCGCAGGCGTTCGACGGCCTGCGCATGGCCGGGCGGTCCGTCCGCAGGCCCGAGCTCACGATCGCCACCGAGGACCACAACGTCCCGACCGTGCGTGGTCCCATCGACGACCCGGTGTCGCGCGTGCAGGTCGAGACGCTGCGCAAGAACTGCGCGGAGTTCGGCGTCCGGCTGCACCCGATGGGCGACGCCGGCCAGGGCGTGGTGCACATCATCGGCCCGCAGTTCGGCCTCACCCAGCCCGGCATGACGATCGTGTGTGGCGATTCTCACACCTCCACCCACGGCGCCTTCGGCGGCATCGCCTTCGGCATCGGCACCTCCGAGGTCGAGCACGTGCTCGCCACGCAGACGCTGCCGGCCTACCGGCCCAAGACGATGGCCATCGAGGTCTCCGGCGAGCTGCCGTTCGGGGTCACCGCCAAGGACCTGATCCTGGCGATCATCGCCAAGATCGGCACCGGTGGCGGCCAGGGTCACATCATCGAGTACCGCGGCGAGGCCATCCGCAAGCTCTCCATGGAGGGCCGGATGACCGTCTGCAACATGTCCATCGAGGCGGGCGCCCGCGCGGGCATGATCGCCCCGGACGAGACCACCTTCGAATACCTCAAGGGCCGCCCGCACGCGCCGTCCGGCGCCGACTGGGACGCCGCGGTCGAGTACTGGAAGTCGCTCGTCACCGACGAGGACGCCGTCTTCGACACCGTCGTGGAGATCGACGCCTCGACGCTGACCCCGTTCGTCACCTGGGGCACCAACCCGGGCCAGGGGGCCCCGCTGGGCACCTCCGTGCCGAACCCGGAGGACACCCCCGACCCGGCCGCCGCCAGGCGCGCCCTGGAGTACATGGGCCTGGCCGCCGGCACGCCGCTCCGCGACGTCGAGGTGGACACGGTCTTCGTGGGCTCCTGCACCAACGGCCGTCTGGAGGACCTGCGGGCCGCGGCCGAGGTGCTGCGGGGCCGCAAGGTCGTCACCCGCACGCTGATCGTCCCCGGCTCGATGCTGGTCAAGCTCCAGGCCGAGCAGGAGGGGCTGGACGAGGTCTTCAAGGCCGCCGGCGCCGAGTGGCGTGAGGCGGGCTGCTCGATGTGCCTGGGCATGAACCCCGACACCCTCGCCCCCGGCGAGCGCAGCGCCTCCACCTCCAACCGCAACTTCGAGGGACGCCAGGGCAAGGGCGGCCGTACGCACCTCGTGTCCCCGCAGGTCGCCGCAGCGACCGCCGTCACCGGCAAACTGACCGCGCCCGCCGACCTGTAAGGAGCTCGCACCATGGAAGCCTTCGTCACCCACACCGGCCGGGCCGTGCCGCTGCGCCGGAGCAACGTCGACACCGACCAGATCATCCCCGCCGTCTGGCTCAAGCAGGTCAGCCGGACCGGCTTCGAGAAGGGCCTGTTCTCCGCCTGGCGCGAGGACCCCGACTTCGTCCTGAACAACCCCGCCCACCGGGGCGCCTCGATCCTGCTCGCCGGCCCCGACTTCGGCACCGGCTCCTCGCGCGAGCACGCGGTCTGGGCGCTCCAGCAGTACGGGTTCCGCGTCGTGATCGCCGCCCGGTTCGGCGACATCTTCCGCAACAACTCCACCAAGATGGGCCTGCTCCCGGTCGTGCTGCCGGGTGACGTCGTCGACACCCTGCACGACGAGGTGGAGGCCGACCCCGCCCTGGAGATCACCGTCGACCTGGAGAACCGCGAGGTCCGCTGGGGCGGCCGGGCCGTTGCGTTCGAGATCGACGACTACACCCGCTGGCGGCTGATGGAGGGCCTGGACGACATCGGGCTGACCCTCCGCAACGCGGACGACATCGCGGCATACGAGAATGGGCGGCAGCCATGGCTGCCGACGACCGTCTGACGCGTTCAGAAGACGAACTGGCGCGGCGGTTGCGCGATGCGCACCGCCGCGTCCGCGCCCTGCCCGTCCCCTCCGAGGAGAGAAAACGCCTTGCCAGGCGCCTCCTCGCCATCTGCGACGTGGCCAAACGCGACCTTGATCACGCCGCCGCCCGTCTTAATTTGTTCCTTCTCAACCTAGATGTCCTGGTTTCAGATACGTCAAGTGCTGGAAACATTGCGGAAGGTGATTGAGTCATACGGCTCCGTCCCCTAATTTCAAGCGGGCAAGGGGTTTCGCACCGTGATCGACGATGTGGCATCCGTGATGAGACCCCGCGCCGTAACCAAATCGGGTGAGACGGGTTTTCTGCCTCGTGACCCACTCCCGGACATCGGTAACAGGGGGAGCAACCTTATGAACAAGAAGGAACTCGTCGACGCCATCGCGGATCGGGTGGGCGACAAGAAGACGGCCACCGAGGCCGTGAACGCGGTGCTCGACGCCATCCAGACGGCCGTCGCCAACGGCGACAAGGTCTCCATCACGGGGTTCGGCGCCTTCGAGATGGTGCACAAGCCGGCCCGCACGGCCCGCAACCCTTCGACAGGTGCCGAGATCAACGTCGCCGAGAGCTGGGCGCCGAAGTTCCGGCCGGGCTCCGACTTCAAGGAGCTCGTCAACACCGGCGGCAAGAAGGCCGGCAAGAAGAAGTAGGACCTCACGCGGGCGCCCGGCCCCCGTCCTGAACGGGAGAGCCGG
Organism: Streptosporangium fragile; assembly: GCF_039534445.1. Taxonomy (NCBI): domain Bacteria; kingdom Bacillati; phylum Actinomycetota; class Actinomycetes; order Streptosporangiales; family Streptosporangiaceae; genus Streptosporangium; species Streptosporangium fragile. Next base: position 129,962 of record NZ_BAAAVI010000003.1, read on the forward strand.
GCGTTCGGCCTTTCCGGGCCGCCCGCGCCGTCTCCCGGATCTCCGGGGCGGGCCGGTACGGGCCGGGTTCCTCCCGGGCGGCGCACGGGCCGTTCCCCCCGGGAGTGCCCGCGGCCTCCCCGGCCGTCACCTCAGGACCGCCCCGGGACCTCGCCGGGTACGGGGAAGGTCGACAGGGTGATGTAAGCGATCTCGCCGCCGTCCATGACGATGTTGACCCGCTGTCCGGACCTGAGCAGCCGCAGCGGCCCCGCGTCGAACGCCGCCGCACCGAACGGGATCTCGGTCCCGTCGTCCAGAAAGACCGACCCCGATCTGGTCGCCGGGTCGAAGGTCCGCACCGTCGCCTGCACACGCCCAGCGTAGCCCCTGACGGGAGCCGGGGACGGGGCCGGAAGCCGCGCGACGGGGGCCTTCCGGTCGAGGGCTCCCCGCCGCGTTCACCCCCGGACCGCCCACTCGCGGATTCTCTCCGCCATCACGAGTGTGCGGGGGCCGACGCCGAGAGCGAGGGCCAGACGGAGGTCGTCCGGGGTGTCCACGTCACGGCGGACCGAGTCGACCCCGTCCAGGCAGAGTTCCTTGGCGCCGCGCCTCAGGTGACGGTCACGCGACCGGCCGCCGAACCCCGGCCTGAACGGGAGGCCGGGCCGCACCCCGTAGAAGGTCGTGCCGACCTCGGCGGCGTCGGGCAGGAACATCTGGTCGAACTCCGCCGCCGCGGCGAGCACCCGGGCGAGCTCGGCGGGGCGCAGCGCCGGCAGGTCGGCCTGGAGCGCGCCGACCGGGGTGCCGGGCGTCAGCCGCACCGCCTCCGCGGCACCGTGCCGCAGAGCCGCGTTCAGCCCCGCCTCCGGATCACCGACCACGTGTGCGCCGACCCCGGCGAGCGCGTCGGCCGCCACCGGATCACCCGTCACCACGACCACCCGCGCGACGAGCGGGCAGCGCAGCGCCGCCGCCACGGTGTCACAGGCGATGGCCACGGCGAGGGCGGCGCGGTGCGGCCCGGCCGCCGCCGACAGCCGGGTCTTGGCGGCGACCAGGGTCTTGACCGGAACGACGAGGGTCCAGTCCGAACTGTCCGGATCAGGCATAGCCTTAAGCATCGTGCCTCGACATTCTCGGGAACCAACGGGGAGACTTGGGACGCATACCGCTCATATGGAGGAGCCCATGAGACGCCCCGGGTGGCCATCGCGATTCTGGGTCGCCTTTGCCGTCGCGATCGTCAAGCCGATCTCCTGGCTCCTGGTCAAGAAGGACTGGCGTCGCGCCGACCTCCTGCCCAAGACAGGCGGGATCATCATGGTGACCAACCACCTGTCCTGGCTGGACCCCATCCTGGTCGCGCACTTCCTCTACAACAACGGGCGATGGCCGGTGATTCTCGCAAAGTCGGGCCTCTTCTCGGTGCCGGTGCTCGGTCACATGGTGCGGTCGCTGCAGGCCATCCCGGTCTACCGGGGGAGCGCCGACGCGGCGCGCTCACTGGAGGAGTCGCGGCGCAGGCTCGCCGCGGGGGCGTGCGTCATGTTCTATCCGGAGGGCACCTGCACCCGCGACCCGGAGTTCTGGCCGATGGAGGGCAAGACCGGCGCGGCCCGGCTCGCCCTGGAGACCGGCGCGCCGGTGGTCCCCGTCGCGCACTGGGGTGCCCAGAAGATCCTGCCCTACGGCAGCAAACGGCCCAGGCTGCTGCCGCGCAAGACCTTCCACGTGCTCCCCGGGCCGCCGGTCGACCTGTCGAAGTACGACGGGCAGCCCCCCCACGCCGACGTGCTGCGCGAGGCGACCGCCGACATCATGGCGGCGATCACGGCCCAGCTCGCCGAGATCCGCGGGGAGAAGCCGCCGGAGACGCCCTTCAAGCGGCCTTCTGACAACTGACTTCGGCGTACGGTGATGAAATGACCAAGGCGGCTGTATTCGGCACGGGTTCGTGGGGCACGACGTTCGGCATGATCCTCACCGGGACGGGCGTCCGGACGACGCTGTGGGGCCGGCGGGCGGAAGTCGTCGAGGCGATCAATCGTCGTCACGAGAACCCCGACTACCTGCCCGGCGCCGTGCTGCCCGAGGCCCTGCGCGCGACGACCGACCCGGCCGAGGCCCTGGACGGGGCCGACTTCGTGGTCCTCGCGGTGCCCTCCCAGACGCTGCGCGAGAACCTGACCGGCTGGAAACCGTACCTGCCGTCCGATGCGCTGCTCGTCAGCCTCATGAAGGGCATCGAGCTCGGCACCACCAAGCGGATGAGCGAGGTGATCTGCGAGGTCGCCGAGGTGCCCCAGGAGCGGGTCGCGGTGGTGTCGGGGCCCAACCTGGTCGGCGAGATCGTCCGCGGCCAGCCCGCCGCGACCGTGGTCGCCTGCACCGACGAGCGGGCCATGGAACGCCTCCAGGCGGCCTGCCACCTGCCGCCGTGGTTCCGTCCCTACACCAACCCCGACGTCGTGGGCGTGGAGCTGGGCGGGGCCGTCAAGAACGTGATCGCGCTGGCGGTCGGCGTCGCGGCCGGGATGGGGCTGGGCGACAACGTCAGGGCGATGCTGATGACGCGCGGCCTGGCCGAGATCTCCCGGCTGGGCGCGGCGCTCGGCGCCGACCCGCACACCTTCGCCGGCCTGGCCGGGATGGGCGACCTGGTGGCGACCTGCACGTCCCCGTTGTCCAGGAACCGTACCTTCGGGGAGAACCTCGGGCGGGGGATGACCCTGGCCGAGGTCGTCGCCGCCACCAAGCAGACCGCCGAGGGCGTCAAGTCCTGCGATTCGGTCCTCGAACTGGCCAGGAAACACGACGTGGAGATGCCGATCACCGAGGTGGTGGTGGCCGTCGTCCACGACGCGATGCCCCCCGGCGAGGCCGCCGTGCTCCTGATGTCACGGACTCCCAAGCCGGAACGGTACGGCCTCTGAACGCCCGCGGCCGCCCTGCGGAGGGGCCGGGCGCCGGTGCCGCGGCCGTCCGGCTCCCGCCGGGCCGGAGGACGCCGAGGACCTGACCGCGGATGTCGTCGTGGACGCTCGGCTCCCCGCCCAAAACGGTCAGACGGGCGCGTCCAACAGGCGGATTTCCCCCTAACAGGGGGTAGATTCGGTCATCATGAGTGAGCAGCACGGACCCCGGCCGAGGGTCGCCGTCGTCTTCGGCGGCCGCAATTCCGAGCACGCCGTCTCCATCATGGGAGCGGGCAGCGTGCTGGAAGTCATTGACCGGTCTAAATACGAGGTGGTTCCGATCGGGATCGCCCAGGACGGACGGTGGGTGCTCGCCTCCGGGGATCAGCGCTACGTGATCGAGGGCGGCGAGCTGCCGTCCGTCGAGGTCCGGGGCACCGAACTCGCGCTGCCGGCCGGCGGCGGCCCGCTGGTGACCTACGAGGCCGGTCGCGTCCCCGTCGAACTCGGTCAGGTCGACGTGGTCTTCCCCGTCATGCACGGGCCCTTCGCCGAGGACGGGACGATCCAGGGACTGCTGGAGATGGCCGGTGTCCGCTACGTCGGCTCCGGGGTGCTGGCCAGCGCGGTCGGCATGGACAAGGCGTACATGAAGATGGTGCTCGCCGCCTCCGGCCTGCCCGTCGGCCGCCACGTGGTGATCCGCGACCGCGACTGGCGGGTCGACCGAGACCGGGTCCTCAAGGAGGTCCAGGAGCTCGGCTGGCCGGTGTTCGTCAAGCCGGCCCGGGCCGGGTCCAGCCAGGGCATCTCCAAGGCCGCCACCATGGAGGAGCTGGAGCGGGCCATCGAGTTCGCCCGCGAGCACGACCCCAAGGTGCTGGTCGAGGCCGCGATCACGGGCCGCGAGATCGAGTGCGCCGTGCTGCAGTCGCCGGGCGACGGGGCGCCGCGGGCCAGCGTGCCGGGCGAGGTGCTGGTCCACGGTGACCACGAGTTCTTCGACTTCGAGGCCAAGTACATCGGGGGCGGCATGTCCCTGGTGGCGCCCGCGGACATCCCCGAGGCGGTGGCCGAGGACCTGCGGGCGATGGCCGTGCGCGCCTTCGAGGCGCTGGGCTGCGAGGGGCTGGCGCGGGTCGACTTCTTCTACACCCCCGACGGCCGGCTGATCCTCAACGAGATCAACACCATGCCGGGCTTCACCGCGCTGTCGGTCGCGCCGCAGCTGTGGGCCGCCACCGGGCTGCCCTACGCCGAGCTCGTCGACCGGCTGATCCAGCTCGCGCTGGAGCGCTCACCCGGTCTGCGGTAGCGCCGCCTTGATGGGTGCCGCGAGGTCGATGAGGACGTTCTGCGGGACGTGCTTGCGGGAGATCGTCACCTCGACGTAGGCCTCCCGCCCGACCGACGTGTACAGCGTCGGCCGGGCCGGGTCGGCGTACCACGCCACCCCGTCGATCTCGGGCACCTGGTCGGTGGCCGACATCGTCGCCGGTCGCGGCACCCCGCAACGCAACGCGATCTCCGCCTCGCCCCACACCGCGACGTACGGCGAGGCGGGGGTGGACTCTCCCCGGTCCGCGCCGTCGAGCTTCTGCGGGAGCCGCTCGCCCAGGGTCTTGCACGCCGCGGCGGCAGGCCCCTCGGGAACGGGCGGATCCACCCGGACGGCACCGCCGCACCCGGCCAGGATCAGCAGGGCACAGGCGCATCCCGCCCGGCGGGCGAACCGGAGTGGCATCTCACCTTCCTGACGGTCAGATATGGACGATGGGACACGTAAGAGTACGTGTGATTCCCTCTACCGCCTGAATCTGCGCCACGACGAGCTTGCCCAGCTCGTCGACGTTGCGGGCCTGGGCCCGTACGATCACGTCGTACGGGCCGGTGACGTCCTCGGCCTGCGTGACACCGGGGATCCCGGAGATCTCGCGGGCCACGTTCGCGGCCTTGCCGACCTCGGTCTGGATAAGGATGTAGGCCTGCACCATCACGTCCTCCCGGGCGATTGGATCAGTGCCGAAGGGCCACCGTACCCTGTGATGAACGGGAGGTGCGTCATCACAGTCGGAGATCTCGGCGAATTCGGGGTTATTGCACGTATTGCCGGACGCTTGCCACAAGGTAGGGCCGTATTGCTCGGTCCCGGAGACGACGCCGCAGTGGTGAGTGCTCCCGATGGGCGGGTCGTCGTGACGACAGACTTATTGATCGAGGGTAGGCATTTCCGCCGGGATTGGTCCAGTGGCTATGACATCGGCCGCAAGGCGGCGGCGCAGAACCTCTCGGACGTCGTGGCGATGGGCGCGGACCCCACCGGCATCGTGGTCGGGCTCGGCCTGCCCGCCGACGCCGCCACCGGGTGGCTGGACGAGCTGACCGACGGCTTCCGCGACGAGTGCGACCTCGTCGGCGCCAGCGTGGTCGGCGGCGACATCACCCGCTGCGACCTCGTCGTCATCGGCGTGACCGCCCTCGGCGACCTGGGCGGGCGGGCACCGGTCACCCGCTCGGGGGCGCGTCCCGGGGACGCGGTCGCGGTCGCCGGCCGTCTCGGGTACGCCGCCGCCGGGCTCGCGCTGTTCCGCGAGGGCCTGAACGGGCCACCGGAGCTGATCGAAGCCCACCGGCGCCCGCACCCGCCCTACGCCCGCGGCCCCGAGGCCGCCGCGCTCGGTGCCACCGCCATGCTCGACGTCAGCGACGGCCTCCTCCAGGACCTCGGCCACGTGGCCGAGGCCTCCGGGGTGGGCCTGGTGCTCGACCCCGAGGCGTTCACGATCCCCTACGCGATGCGGGACGCCGCCCGGCTGCTCGCCGTCGATCCGCTGGAGTGGGTGCTCTCGGGCGGCGACGACCACGCGCTCGCCGCGACCTTCCCCGAGGACGTGCGCCTGCCGCCGGGCTGGACCGTGGTCGGGATCGTCACGGAGGGTACGGGTGTGCAGGTCAGGGGCGTGTCGGTCGACCACGGCGGCTGGGATCACTTCCGGGAGTGACGTTTCCCACTTCTTGCTACATCTGTGAAAATTGCGACAAACGTATATCGAAATGATATGAAGATGGGCGGTCGAGATTCCCTCCGAGAAAGGGGCGATATGGGCCGCCACGGTGGAAAAGGGGATCAAGGTTCCCCGGACCGGGGGAGGCGCGGGCCGGAGCCCGCTCCGCAGCCGGTTCCCCGCGACGAGCCGATCGGGCGCCGACTCCGTCCCGAAGAGTCGGCGGTCACCCAGACGGGATTCCTGGGCTCGGGATGGTCGTCGGAGGCCGAGCCGTCCGAGACGGCGGCCTGGCCGGGCGAGAAGCGCACGTCCAGCCGGACCAGGATGGCGGTGCTGACCGTCGCGGCGGTCGCCGCGGTCCTCGGCGGGACCGTGGTCGGCGTCCAGGCGCTGACCGGCTCCGAAGGGCCCGCCGACTGCCCGGCCGCCGGGTGTGTCGCGGCGGCGACCAACCAGCCGGACCCGGAGATCGACGTCACCGAGCCCGTCGACGAGCCGGCACCGGAGGAGGAGCCGGAGGAGGAGCCGTCCACGGAGGAGACGGGAGGCGCGACGGAGGCGACGGACACCGCGCGCGAGGACGCTCCCGCCCCGGCTCCCACGGCCACCCGCCGCGACGACGCCACGCCGCGGCCCACCCCCACGGAGGAGCCCACCCGTGCCCCCCGGGTCGCCGACGATCCGCTCCCCACCGATGAGCCGGAGCCCTCGCCGAGCCCCACGTCGCAGACCCTCGTCGGCGGCCACCGCACCGAGGCGCCGTCCCAGCCCTTCCCCAGCGAGACCGCGCCCGCGCCCGTCCAGACCTCCGCGCCGCCCCCCGCCGGCGGCGTCGTGATCACCGTCGGGGCCGACCTGGTCCAGACGAAGAAGGAGGTCTACACCGTCAAGCTCGTCGTCGCCGCCGACGAGGCCGTCACCGGCCTGGCGCTGAGCGTCCCGGTCGGCGGGGAGGTCACCTCGGTGCAGGGCGCCGAGTGGAGCCAGGACGGCGAGACCCTGACGATCGAGTCGGCGGAGGGTCTGGCGGCGGGCGAGGAACTCGTCGTCAATTTCACCGCCTGGGGCGCGGCGGAGATCCCCGAGAGCTGCCGGAGCAGCCAGGGGGAGTGCTCCGTCGCCTGACCGGGTCTGTTGCCTGGCCGGGTCTGTTGCCTAGCCGGGTCTGTCGCCTGACCGGGTCTGTCGCCTGACCGGCCGGTGCGAGGCGCACCTGCCGTCCGGCCCGGTCCGCACCTGCCGTCCGGCCCGGTCCGCGGCCTGTTCCGGTCTCCGTCCGGGCCGGTGGCAGAGGTCCGCCCTCGTGCCGTGCCGCCCCGCTCGGTCCCTCGGCCGGCGGCCGGGATCCTGCGATCCGGTTGAAACTGGTTGGATGGTGATATGACCGATTTGACTCCCCCTCGTGTGCTGACCGTCGCCGGATCCGACTCCGGAGGCGGCGCGGGCATCCAGGCCGACCTGAAGACGATGATGGCCCTCGGCGTACACGGCATGAGCGTGATCGCCGCGGTGACCGCGCAGAACTCGCTGGGCGTGCAGGGCTACTGGGAGCTGCCCGTGGAGGCGGTACGGGCCCAGCTCGACTCGGTGCTCGGCGACATCGGCGTCCAGGCGGTCAAGACCGGCATGCTCGCCTCGCCGGTGCTGGTCGAGACGGTCGCCGAGGTGCTGGCGGGGCTGGATGTGCCCGTCGTGATCGACCCGGTGGGGGTCTCCAAACACGGTGACTCGCTCCTCGCCCCCGAGGCCGTGGACACGGTGAAGGCACGCCTGCTGCCCACGGCCACGGTGGTCACCCCCAACCTGTGGGAGGTGCTGCAGCTGACCGGGGTGAAGGTCGAGCAGGAGGACGACCTTCGCCGGGCCGCCGACGCGGTTCTGGAGCTCGGCCCCGCGTGGGCGCTGATCAAGGGTGGCCACCTGCCGGGCCCACCGGTCGACCTGCTGACCGACGGCACGAGGGAGTTCCGCTTCACCGCCGAGCGTCACGACAACCGGCACACCCACGGCACCGGCTGCACCCTGGCCTCGGCCGTCGCCTCCCACCTGGCCCTCGGCGAGGACGTCCCCTCCGCGGTGGAGAAGGCGAAGGCGTACGTCACCGGTGCGATCGCCGGCGGCTTCCCGCTCGGGGCGGGCATCGGCCCCGTCGACCACGCCTGGCGTCTGCGGGAACGCTGAGGCGATTCGGGGTTATCGAGGCGATTCGGGGTTATCGAGGCGATTCGGGGTTATCGAGGCGATTCGGGGGCTCTGAGGCGATTCGGGGGCTCTGAGGCGATTCGGGGGCTCTGAGGCGATTCGGGGCGCCGAGGTGGATTCGGGGGCGCCGGACGAGGACGCGGGATCACGCCCGGACCGGGAGACGCGAGAGCCCGCCGTGCCTCACGGGCACGACGGGCTCTCGCGGAAGTGTGACTAGCGGGTGACCTTGCCCGCCTTGATGCAGGAGGTGCACACGTTCAGCCGCTTCGGCGTGCCGTTCACCACTGCGCGCACGGGCTGGATGTTCGGGTTCCAGCGGCGGCGGGTGCGGCGGTGCGAGTGGGAGACGTTGTTGCCGAAAGTCGGCTTCTTAGCGCAAACGTCGCAGACGGAAGCCACGGTTCGCTCCTTAGATCAGTCGAGAGGCTCGATCCGCCGCACAGGCGGGCGGTCATCGGGCATGCCGGGGCAACCGGCTGGCCACACGAGGATATCCGATGTCCAGCCGTGCACGCGAACCCGAGCCGCCATGACCGGTCGAACGGGGATAATCTCCGGGTGCAACCGTAGCGCATCCCGGGCTGCGAGGTGGCGGGTCACGCCGGGAGCGGTGCCCCGGACCGTGCCCCGGACCGTGCCCCGGACGGCGCTCCGGACCGTGCGGGGCCGTTCCGCCCCGTCCTGCCGGGATCCGGCCGGACGTCGAGGCGGTCGCGTACGCGGGCGGGGCGGCTCCGGCCCGAGCGGACCAAGGGCGTCGTCTCGGCGGTGGTCGCGTACGCGGGCGGGGCGGCTCCCCGGCGGCGTCGGTGACGCGCCAGGTGAATTCTGTCGTCCGGGCACGGTAGAAACGTGACGTGACGAGCTTCGACGAGCCGCTGGCGAGGGCGCTGGATCCCAAGACCGCCAAGCTGCTGGAGAGCGTTCTCGGCCTGCGCACCGTCGGCGACCTGCTGCGGCACTACCCGCGGCGTTACGCCGAGCGGGGCGAGCTGACCGACCTCGACGACCTGCAGGTCGACGAGCACGTCACTGTGGTGGGCGAGGTCACCAGGGTCATGCGCAGGCCGATGCGCAACAAGGGCGGCACCTGGCTGGAGGTCGAGATCGCCGACGCCCGCCGCAGCAAGATCTACCTGTCGTTCTTCGGGAAGACCTCCCACCTCGCCGAGACGCGGCTGCGGCCCGGCCGCCGGGGGATGTTCGCCGGCAAGGTCGGCGCGTTCGGCCACGGCGAGAAGCGCAAATGGCAGCTCTCCCACCCCGAGTTCGAGATGATCGACGAGAGCGAGGCCGGGGCCGAGGAGTTCGCCGCCGCGCTCGTGCCGATCTACCCGGCGGGCAAGGACGTGACGCCCTGGGCCATCCGCAGGGCGATGGGCGTCGTGCTCGACACCCTGGGCGAGCCGGACGACCCGCTCCCCGCCGAGCTCCGCGCCCGCCGCGGGCTGCCCGGCCTGGCCGAGGCGCTCCAGGCGATCCACCGGCCGCGCGACCACGCCGACGTGGCCAGGGCCCGCAAGCGGCTCAGGTTCGACGAGGCGTTCCTGCTCCAGGCGGTCCTGCTGCAGCGCCGGATGGCCGCCTCCTCCTGGCCCGCGACCCCCCGTCCGGCACGCGGCGACGGGCTGCTGGCCGACTTCGACGCGCGGCTGCCGTTCGAGCTCACCGAGGGGCAGCGCACCGTGGGGGAGGAGATCGCGGCCGATCTGGCCCTGGCCCACCCCATGCACCGGCTCCTGCAGGGCGAGGTCGGCGCGGGCAAGACGGTCGTGGCCCTGCGCGCCATGCTCCAGGTGGTCGACGCCGGGGGCCAGGCGGTGCTGCTGGCACCCACCGAGGTGCTCGCCCAGCAGCACCACCGGTCGATCACGGCCATGCTCGGCGACCTGGCCACCGGCGGCATGTTCGGCGGCACCTCGGTCGCCCTGCTCACGGGCTCGCTCGGCGCGGCGGCCCGCCGCTCGGCCATGCTCGACGCCGCTTCGGGCACGGCGGGCATCGTCGTCGGCACCCACGCGGTCCTCCAGGAGCGCGTGCAGTTCGCCGACCTCGGCCTGGTCGTGGTCGACGAGCAGCACCGGTTCGGCGTCGAGCAGCGCGACGCGCTGCGCGAGAAGGCCGGGGGCGGCCGGCCGCACGTGCTCGTCATGACCGCCACCCCCATCCCCCGCACGGTCGCCATGACGGTCTTCGGCGACCTGACGGTCTCCACGCTCTCCCAGCTGCCCGCCGGACGCGCCCCGATCACCACGCACGTGGTCCCCGCCGCGGAGAAGCCGCACTTCCTCGACCGGACCTGGACCCGCGTGCGAGAGGAGGTCGAGCTCGGCCGGCAGGCCTATGTCGTCTGCCCGCGCATCGGCGACCTGGAGGGTGACGAGGGCGACCTGGTGAAGGCCGACGACGAGCGCAGGCCGCCGCTGGCCGTTCTCGACGTCGCCGAGACGCTCTCGCAGGGTCCCCTGCGGGGCCTGCGCACGGCGGTGCTCCACGGCAAGCTCCCTCCGGAGGAGAAGGACGCGGTGATGAAGGCCTTCGCCCGCGGCGAGGTCGACGTCCTGGTGGCCACCACGGTCATCGAGGTCGGCGTCGACGTCCCCAACTCCTCGGTCATGGTCATCATGGACGCCGACCGGTTCGGCGTCTCCCAGCTCCACCAGCTCCGGGGCCGGGTCGGCCGGGGCGGGCTGCCCGGCCTGTGCCTGCTGGTGACCGACTCCCTGGGCGGCACGCCCGCCAGGGCCCGGCTCGACGCGGTGGCGGCGACCCTGGACGGCTTCGAGCTCTCCCGGGTGGACCTGGAACAGCGCAGGGAGGGCGATGTGCTCGGTGTGGCGCAGTCGGGGCGCAGGTCGTCGCTGAAGATGCTCCGGCTCCTGCGCGACGAGGAGGTCATCCACGCGGCCCGCCTCGACGCCGAGGCCATGCTGGAGGCCGACCGCGACCTGTCCGCCCACCCCGTCCTGCGCATGGAGATCGACAGGCTCCTCGCCGACGAGCGCGCGGAGTACCTGGAGAAGGCCTGAGGGGCACCGGGGGCTGGAGAGGGCCGAGTCCCCCGGGAACGGGGAAGGGCCGGGAGAGGCCCGGAGACGATCAGAGGGGGGCGAGGCGGCCGGATCGCCGTTCCGCGTCGAGGGGCGCCGGGCCGCCGTCCCGGCGCGCGGGAACGGCGCGGGACCACCGTAGGGGCCGGAAAGCGTATGTGCCGGAAGGCATGGGCCGGAAGGCATGGGCCGGAAGGCATGGGCCGGAAAGCCCAACTGCGGGGACGGCCTCCCCCCGAATGCCGTCCCCGCTTGGGCCCACTCTCGGGTCAGGTGCCGAGAGCACCGGCGTGCGGAAGGGCTCACGATCACGCCGGTCGGCCTCCCCCTGGGTCTTGAAGGCCGCAGGACTCATCATGCAAGGCGTCGGCACCCGGGGGAACGACCCTTGCGCTTTCGTCGCCACTCCTTGCCCACTCTTGACCTAGATCACCTACCAGGACCTTTTTGACCTGCGGTTATGTGATCCGTCGCGACACGCGGCACCGCACGCGGGCTCGGGCGCCGCGGGCCGGGGCGCCCGGGGGGACGCGGGGCGTCACGGCCGACCCCGGCACTGAGAGGATGGCCGGGTGAGCCGAGTCATCGCGGGAAGCGCAGGGGGGCGGCGACTGGCCGTCCCGCCGGGGCGGGGCACCCGCCCCACGAGCGATCGTGCCAGGGAGGGGATGTTCTCCACGGTGGGGTCGCTGATCGGCCCGCTGACGGGCATCAGGGTGCTCGACCTGTACGCGGGCTCGGGGGCGCTCGGACTGGAGGCGCTCTCCCGAGGGGCGGCGCACGCCCTGCTCGTGGAGTCCGACCCCAAGGCGATCCGGACGATCAGGCAGAACATCGCCGAGCTGGGGTTGCCCGGCGCCGAGATCGCAGCCGACCGGGTGGAGCGGCTGCTGGCCCGCGGCGTCGCCGAGCCGTACGACCTGGTCTTCGCCGACCCGCCGTACGCGGTGACCGGTGAGGAGGTGGGGGCCGTCCTGGAGCAACTGCGCGACCGCGGTTGGCTGGCGCAGGACGCACTGGTCGCGGTGGAACGCGAGAGCAGGGGTAAGGACCTGGTCTGGCCGGCCGGATACGAAGAGGAGAGGGTCCGTCGTTACGGCGAAGCGGCCGTTTGGTACGGTCGCGCCGCCGGGAATCCATAGAGCAGGGGGTTCGCCTTGCGTCGTGTTGTCTGTCCGGGATCGTTCGATCCCGTCACCAACGGTCACCTGGACATCATCGGCCGGGCCTCCCGGCAGTATGACGAGGTCGTCGTGGCCGTGCTGATCAACATCGAGAAGAAGAGCCTGTTCACGGTGGAGGAGCGCATCCAGATGCTCCAGACGGTGACCAAGGAGTACGGAAACGTCCGCGTGGACAAGTTCCACGGCCTGCTGGTCGACTACTGCAGGCAGCAGGAGATCCCCGCCATCGTCAAGGGCCTGCGCGCGGTCAGCGACTTCGACTACGAGCTCCAGATGGCGCAGCTCAACTACCGCATGTCCGGGGTGGAGACCCTGTTCATGGCGACCGGTCCCGAAGTCTCGTTCCTGTCGTCCAGTCGGATCAAGGAGATCGCCAAGTACGGTGGTAACGTGGCCGGGCTGGTTCCCGATCTTGTCCAGGAACTCCTGGTCGAACGGCTCAGGGGCTAGTCCCTGGTATTCTCTTATTTCGGCCTTGCACGACGGCGGTGATGCGCCATGCCTAATGAGAGCGGAATGAATCAGCCCAGCCTGGACCCCCGAGCCCCATGGGTGATCTCCACCCATGACCTGGGGCGACGACCGGGTTCCATGCGCGAGATGCATCTCGTTCTCCCGGCACCGGCGGACATCGGCGTCGACATGATCGGCGTCCCCAAGGACGCCGACGTCGAGCTGGACATCCGGCTTGAGGCGGTCATGGAGGGTGTGCTCGTCACGGGCACTGCGTGGTCCCCGCTGCGGGGGGAGTGCGCACGCTGCCTGGAACCGGTCATCTCGCACAGTGAGGTGAACTTCCAGGAGCTGTTCTTCTACTCGGCAGAGGATGCTGCCGAGGGTGACCCGCTTCTCGACGGTGAACTCCTCGACCTCGAACCCGTCTTCCGCGACGCGGTGGTGCTCACACTGCCGCTGAGCCCGGTCTGCAGCGACGACTGCCTCGGGCTCTGCGTGGACTGCGGGATCAGGCTGGCCGACGCCGAGCCTGGCCACACGCACGAGGCGATCGACCCTCGCTGGGCCAAGCTGCAAGATCTGGTTCCGGAACATAACAACGATCAGGAGAGCTGACGTGGCTGTCCCCAAGCGCAAGATGTCGCGGAGCAACACTCGCTCCCGCAGGTCGCAGTGGAAGGCCGCCGCGGTCTCGCTCGTGAGCTGCCCCCAGTGCCGCTCGCCGAAGCGTCCGCACGTGGCGTGCCCGACCTGCGGCACCTACAACCGCCGTCAGGTGATCGAGCCCTCCGCCTGATCGCATTCTGACTGACGGACGCCGGCCGGGTCCTGCCCGGTTCCGGCCGGTGTCACCGTCTGCACCCCCCCAATGCGATGGCGGTCCGCCCGCGGCTGTGGTGGACGCCGGGGTTCGCGGTAGAACGCGTGCCCTCCCGGCGCCCACCACATCTTCGGGCATTTCTCGTTCCCCACCTTCGCCATCGCGCATTCCGTCGAGAGAGCGTGCGAGGAGAAGCCGTGGCCACGAGCATGAAGCCGGTCGCCGTCGAGTTCGTCCAGGAAGAGATCGAGCGCCTTCTGGCGGTCCGGATCGACGCCGCCATCCTGGAGCGGGCGCTGACCCACCGCTCCTACGCGTACGAGAACGGTGGGCTGCCCACCAACGAGCGCCTGGAGTTCCTCGGCGACTCGGTGCTGGGGCTGGTCGTCACCGACACCCTCTACCGCAACCACCCCGACCTGCCCGAGGGCCAGCTGGCCAAGCTCCGGGCGGCGGTGGTCAACATGCGCGCCCTCGCCGACGTGGCCCGCTCGCTCGGCCTGGGCCGCTTCCTGCGGCTCGGCAGGGGGGAGGAGGGCACCGGCGGGCGCGACAAGTCCTCGATCCTCGCCGACACCCTCGAGGCGCTCATCGGCGCCGTCTACGTGGACAAGGGCCTGGACGAGGCGTTCCGCGTGGTCCACCTGCTCTTCGACGCGCTCATCACCCGCTCGGCCTCGCTCGGCGCCGGGCTCGACTGGAAGACCTCACTCCAGGAGCTCACCGCGTCCGAGTCGCTCGGCGTGCCCGAGTACCACGTCGAGGAGAGCGGCCCCGACCACGCCAAGTCCTTCACCGCGGTGGTCCGCGTCGGCGGCGAGGAGTACGGTGCGGGTTCGGGCCGCTCGAAGAAGGAAGCCGAGCAGCAGGCCGCGGAGGCGGCCTGGAACCGGATCCGCCAGGACCGCGAACGGCGCGAAGCCAAGCTGGCACCCTAGAAGCCGAACGCCCCCAGGAGGAGAGGCGCATGCCCGAGCTGCCCGAGGTCGAGGTCGTACGGCGCGGCCTGGAGCGCTGGGTCTCCGGTCGGGTCGTCGCCCGCGCCGAGGTGCTCCACCCCAGGGCGATCCGGCGGCACGTCCCCGGCGCCGAGGAGTTCGCCGCCCGGCTGAAAGGCCGCACGATCGGCTCCGCCGAGCGCAGGGGCAAATACCTCTGGCTCCCGCTGGACGGCTCCGACGCGATCCTGGCCCACCTCGGCATGAGCGGCCAACTGCTGGTGGTGGAGCCCGACGCGGCGCCCGAGAAGCACCTGCGCGTGCGGATCGCCTTCACCGACGGCGGCCCCGACCTGCGCTTCGTCGACCAGCGGACCTTCGGCCACGTGCTGGTGACGTCCATGGCCCACTCGGCGGGCCGGTCGGTGCCCGAGCCGATCGTGCACATCGCGGCCGACCCGTTCGAAGAGCATTTCGACGACGACGCCTTCGCCCGCCGCCTGCGCGCCAGGCAGACCGAGATCAAGCGGGCGCTGCTGGACCAGTCGCTGATCAGCGGGGTCGGCAACATCTACGCCGACGAGGCGCTGTGGCGGGCACGGCTGCACGGCTCCCGGCCCACGGGGGCGCTGACCAGGCCGAAGATCGCCGAGCTGCTGGGTGCGGCCCGCGAGGTGATGTCCGCGGCCCTGGCGGAGGGCGGCACATCCTTCGACAGTCTCTACGTGAATGTCAACGGTGAGAGCGGCTACTTCGACCGCTCCCTGGCCGTGTACGGCAGGCGTGACGAGCCCTGCTCGCGTTGTGGCACCCCCATCGTCCGGGAGTCGTTCATGAACCGTTCCTCCTACAGCTGCCCCCGCTGCCAGCCCCGCCCGCGGAGGGCCGGGGCATGACGGACGTGCGGCTCACGGCCTGGGTCAGGGGCCGCGTCCAGGGCGTGGGTTTCCGCTGGTGGACGCGGGCGCGGGCGCTGGAGCTCGGCCTGACCGGCTGGGCCCGCAACACCGCCGACGGCCGGGTCGAGGTCGTCGCGGAGGGCCCGGAGGCGTCGTGCGCCCGGCTCCTGGAGCTTCTGCGGGGCGGCGACACGCCCGGCAGGGTCGACGTCGTCGTCGAGCGCTGGAGCGACGCCAAAGGTAGTCTGCATGGATTTGTCGAGCGCTGACCACTTCCACAAACCGCCCAAAATAAGGTATATTTAGACGTCGAGAGTGTCCACTGGTGCATCCATCCGGAGCGATCAACTTGACCGTCTCCCTCACCGGTGCGACTCTTGATAAGAACCACGCGCACCCCTCCCGCGGCAAGAAGTGCGCGAACCAGTCTGGTCACTCAGCGTGGAGGACCCTTTACCATGGCGAAGGCTCTACTCGGCCACGTCGGCGGTCCCGACCCTCGGATGGTCTCGGAAATGCGCCGCCTCCAGCAGCGCATCCGCGATCTGGAGGGAGAGCTCATCCGGCTCCAGGCACAGAACGACGAACTCGCGGCCAGTGTCCGCGACGAGGCGTTCGGCCTGCAGGATCGCGAGCCGGCCCTCACCTAGAGGCCGGGGCTGCAACAACTGTCCAGGGGCGCCTCGCCGGGGCGTCCCTTGTCACATACGACGTTGTCACACATGGCGTGCGAGGAAGGCCAGCTGTTCGGGTAACACCCGTCTGCGGTAAGCCATGTCCTCGCACCCCTTGGTGATTCCACCGTCGGTCGTCGCGCCGAGCGCCCGCAGGCCCTTCAGCATCGTCTCCGTCTGGGCCGCCCAGGCGTCGTGTTCGCCGCATCCCAGCCAGATCGGGATGTCCACGATCTCGCGCAGCGGCGCGCGCGCGGCCGTCACCGCCGGCGACGTCGCGACGACGGCGCCCACTTTCTCCGGGCCCAGCTTCGCGGCCAGTCTCAGCGCCCCGGCGCCCCCCGCCGCCCAGCCCAGCAGGCCGATCCTTCCGGTGTCCATCCCGCTCGCCTCCAGGTAGGGCAGGACCGCCCCGGTGATGTCGGCGGAGGGCCAGTCGTCCACCGCGACCATCGCCAGGCGTTCCCCGCCCGCGGCGAGGTAGCGGTCGACCGCGTAGGCGTCGAACGGCGTACGCGCGTCACCCGCGGCCCCGTGGAGCATCACCACCACCGGCAGTCCCTCCCGCGCGTCCGGCGGCAGCGCGACGACCACCCGGCGGCCGTCCACCCGGGCCGTCTGGAGCGTTCCAGGGTGTGTGCGCGGCGGGTCCGGCATCCCGCCGCAGACGATCTGGGCGTATGCGCGCCGGACGCCCTCGGGCCGGGCCGCCGCCGCCCCGCCGATACTCAGCAGGGCGAGCCCGCCCCCCAGCAGGAAGGCGCGCCGCCCCGGACGGTGGCCGCCGCTCCGTGGACGGAGCCGGACCCCGTCCTCATCGCGTTCCGCATCCATGCAGGGCACCCTAGGCCGTGTACGGGCGGGCGCGGGTGAAGAACGGTAGTCTTCCCCGGGGAGCGAAGCGGCCGGTTGACGAGGCGCGGCACGTTCGCCGGCGCCCGGGTCGAGGCGCGCGGCACCGCGCCGGTCGGCGGGCACCGGGGGATGGACGGGGGGTTTCGGTGTATCTCAAGACCCTCACCCTGCGCGGGTTCAAGTCCTTCGCCTCGGCCACCACGCTCCGCTTCGAGCCGGGCATCACCGCGGTGGTCGGCCCCAACGGCTCCGGCAAGTCCAACGTGGTCGACGCCCTGGCCTGGGTCATGGGAGAGCACAGCGCCAAGTCGCTGCGCGGCGGCAAGATGGAGGACGTCATCTTCGCCGGCACGTCCTCCCGGGCCCCGCTGGGCCGCGCCGAGGTGACGCTGACCATCGACAACTCCGACGGCATGCTCCCGATCGACTACACCGAGGTCACGATCAGCCGCCTGATGTTCCGGGCCGGCCAGAGCGAGTACGCCATCAACGGCGACACCTGCCGCCTGCTCGACATCCAGGAGCTGCTGTCCGACTCTGGCATCGGCCGGGAGATGCACGTCATCGTCGGGCAGGGCCAGCTCGACCAGGTGCTGCACGCCGGTCCCGAGGAGCGCCGGGCGTTCATCGAGGAGGCCGCAGGCGTCCTGAAACACCGCAAGCGCAAGGAGAAGGCGCTGCGGAAGCTCGACGCCATGCAGGCCAACATGAACCGGGTCCAGGACCTCACCACCGAGCTGCGCCGCCAGCTCAAGCCGCTGGGCCGCCAGGCCGAGATCGCCCGCAAGGCCGCCGTCATCCAGGCCGACCTCCGCGACGCCCGTCTCCGGCTGCTCGCCGACGACGTGCTGACCCTGCGCACCACCCTGGAGCGCGAGATCGCCGACGAGGCGGCCATCCTCGCCCGCCGCGCCGCGGTGGAGGGCGAGCTGGAGCAGAACCAGGTCGCCGAGGCCGAGCTGGAGGCCGCCGAGGCCGAGGCCCAGCCTCGCCTGGCCGCCGCGCAGGAGGCCTTCTTCCGCCTGTCGTCGCTGCGCGAGCGCCTGCGTGGCCTGGGCGGGCTCGCCGCCGAACGACACCGGCACGCCACCGACACCGCGGTGGAGCGGCGCGGGCGCGACCCGGAGGACTTCGAGCGGGAGGCCGAGGAGGTCCGCGAGCAGGAGCGGGTCCTGGCCGAGTTGCTCGCGCAGGAACAGGAGGCGCTCGCCGTCGCCGTGGCCAGGCGTGCCGAGGCCGAGTCCGCGCTCGCCGCCGAGGAGCGGCGCCTGGCGGCCGAGGCGAGGGCCGCGGCCGACAGACGCGAGGAGCTGGCCAGGCTCAAGGGCCGGGTCGGTGCCGTGCGCAGCCGGGTGACGGCGGCCGAGGAGGAGATCGGGCGGCTGCGGCGCTCGCTGGAGGAGGCCGAGCAGCGCGCCGAGACCGCCCAGGCCGAGCATGACAGCCAGGAGCTGGCCGAGCCCGCCGCCGATCCCGCCCTCGCCGAGGAGCTGGAGATCGCCCTGGAGGCCGTGGAGCAGGCCCGGCACGCGGTCGACGCGGCCCGGGCCGGGGTCGAGGAGGCCAAGGCGGCCGTCGCCGGTCCGAACGCCGCGCTCGCCGCGGCCAGGGGCGCCCTCGCCGCCGCGCGCAAGGCCGACCAGGAGGCGCAGCGCCAGGTGGCCGCCCTGGAGGCCAGGTTCGAGGCGCTGGAGTTGAGTCTCGCCAGGGGCGCCGACGGCGGCGCCGCCCTGCTCGCCGCGGACCTGACCGGAGTGATCGGCCCGGTGGCGACCATGCTTTCGGTGCGGCCCGGTGCCGAGGTGGCCGTGGCCGCGGTGCTCGGCGCCGCCGCCGAGGCGGTGGCCGTGGAGTCGCTGCAGAGCGCGGCCGACGCCATCGCTTTCCTCAGGGGGCAGGGCGGCGGCCAGGCCGGCATGGTCATCGCCGCGGCGGGGGAGGGGCGCCCGGCCGGCCCGGTCCCCGTGGCCGGTGCGGAGTGGGCGATCGACCTGGTCACGGTCCCCGCCGAGCTGCGGGCCGCGGTCGCCCACCTGCTGGCCGGCGTGCTCGTCGTCGACGATCTCGACACCGCGAGGAAGGCCGTCGAGCAGCGTCCCGAACTCCGGGCCGTCACCCGCGACGGCGACCTGCTCGGTGCCTACACCGCCCGGGGAGGTTCGGCCGGCGGCACCTCCGCCCTCCAGGTGCGGGCCGCGCTCGACGAGGCGGCCGCCGACCTCGCCGAGGCCGGGATCGCCGCCGAGTGCGCCCCCGCGGTGCTGGAGGAGGCCGCCGAGGCCGAGGCCGAGGCCCAGCTCGCCGTCGAGGCCGCCCAGGCGCGTGTGGCCGAGGCGCAGACGGGCGTGCAGGCCGTCCAGGCCGGGGTCAACGCGGCGCAGGCCACGCTGGACGAGGTCAGGGCCAGGCAGCGCGAGGCCGACCAGCGGGTCGCCGAGGCGGCCAGGCGCCTGGCCCAGCTGGGCGCCGCGGCCAAGGCCGCCCGCGACGAGTGCGAGCGCCTGGCCCGGGGCGTGCAGGCCGCGCGGGAGGCACGCGACCGGGAGGCGGCCGGGCTCGCGGAGCTGGAGGAACGGCTGGCCGCCGCCGTCGGCGCGGAGGAGCTCCCGGCCGAGCCCGCCACCGAGATCCGCGACGAGCTCGCCGAGATCTGCACGGCGGCCAGGCAGGCCGAGATGGAGGCCCGCCTGGCGGTGCGGACGGCCGAGGAGCGGGTCAGGGGCATCGAGGGCAGGGCCGAGGAGCTGATCCGCGCCGCCGAGCGGGAGCGCGAGGAGCGGGCCAGGGCCGCCGAGCTGCGGGAACGACGACGCCGGCAGGCCCGTACCGCCCGGGCGGTCGCCCGGGGCACCGAGCTGGCGCTGCGCGCGCTGGACGCCTCGCTGGCCGCCGCGGCCGAGGAGCGCGACGAGGCCGAACGGGCGCGCGGGCAGATCGACGCCTCGCTCAAGGCCGTCCGGCTCCGTGTCCGCGAGCTCTCCGGTGAGCTGGACAAGCTGGTCAACCGGGTGCACGGCAGCGAGGTGGCCCGCACCGAGCAGCGGCTCCGCCTGGAGCAGCTGGAGGCGCGCGCGGTCGAGGAGTACGGCGTCGAGCCCGACACCCTCATCGCCGAGTACGGCCCGGACCAGCCGGTCCTCGTGGCCGACGGCGAGCCGGTGCCCTACGACCGGGAGGAGCAGCTGAAGCGGGCCAGGGCGGCCGACCGGCAGATGGCGCAGCTCGGCAAGGTCAACCCGCTGGCGCTGGAGGAGTTCGCCGCCCTGGAGGAGCGGCACGCGTTCCTCACCTCGCAGCTGGAGGACCTCAAGAAGACCCGGCGTGACCTGCTCCTGGTGGTCAAGGAGGTCGACGAGCGCGTCGAGCAGGTCTTCGGCGCCGCCTTCCAGGACGTGGCCCGCGAGTTCGAGACGATCTTCTCGCGGGTCTTTCCCGGTGGCGAGGGCAGATTGCTGCTCACCGACCCGGAGGACATGCTCACCACCGGCGTCGAGGTCGAGGCCCGGCCGCCCGGCAAGAAGGTCAAGCGGCTCTCACTGCTGTCCGGCGGCGAGCGGTCGCTGACCGCCGTGGCGTTCCTGGTCGCCATCTTCAAGGCGCGGCCGTCGCCGTTCTACGTGATGGACGAGGTCGAGGCCGCGCTCGACGACACCAACACCCAGCGGCTGCTGACCCTCTTCGAGGAACTGCGGGAGACTTCGCAGCTCATCGTCATCACCCACCAGAAGCGCACAATGGAGATCGCCGACGCGCTGTACGGGGTGTCGATGCGGGGTGACGGCGTCAGTCAGGTCATCAGCCAGCGCCTGAGGGAACACGAGGCGGTCTGACCCCGGGGTGTCGGAGCATCCCGGGTCGTCTGGAAAACTGTGGTCTTGTGGAAGCCTATCTCGGCATAATCGCGATCATCGTCGTCGTCGCCCTGCTTGCGGCGGGCGGCATGTTCCTGCTGTTCAGGGGAGGTGGCAAGAGCGCGCCGCCGCCGGTCGCGCCGCCCGAGGCGCCGCCGATCCCCGAGGAGGGGCAGGCGCCGTCCCGGGGGGCGGTCCAGGAAGACGCGGCCACGACCACCGTCCCGCCGCCGACCCGGCCGGTCGAGCCGGAGATCGTCGTTCCGAAGATCGAGATTCCGCCGCCGTCCGCCGGCCGGATGGTGCGGCTGCGCGCCCGGCTGGCCCGGTCGCAGAGCACCCTCGGCAAGGGGCTTCTCGATCTGCTCTCCCGCGACCGTCTCGATGACGACACGTGGGACGAGATCGAGGAGACCCTGATCACCGCCGACGTCGGCGTCGGGCCGACCCGGGCGATGGTCGAGGAGCTGCGCACCCGGGTCAAGGTGCTGGGCAGCCGGACGCCCGAGGAGGCGCGCACCCTCCTGCGGGAGGAGCTGCTCACCCAGATCGGCGCCGACATGGACCGGACCCTGAACGTCAAGCCGCACGGCGAGCGTCCCGCGGTGGTCCTCGTGGTCGGCGTCAACGGCACCGGCAAGACCACCACCACCGGCAAGCTGGCCCGTGTCCTCATCGGCGACGGCAGCAAGGTCGTGCTCGGCGCCGCCGACACCTTCCGCGCAGCCGCCGCCGACCAGCTCCAGACGTGGGGGGACCGGGTCGGGGCGCAGGTCGTCCGGGGCCCCGAGGGCGGCGACCCCGCCTCGGTCGCCTTCGACGCCGTGGCGGAGGGCATTCAGGAGAAGGCCGACGTGGTCATCGTCGACACCGCCGGGCGGTTGCACACCAAGACCGGCCTGATGGACGAGCTCGGCAAGGTCAAGCGCGTCATCGAGAAACGGGCCACGGTCGACGAGGTCCTGCTCGTGCTCGACGCCACCACGGGCCAGAACGGGATGCGCCAGGCCCAGGTGTTCGCCGAGGTCGTCAACATCACCGGTATCGCCCTGACCAAGCTCGACGGCACCGCCAAGGGCGGCATCATCATCTCGGTCCAGCGGGAGCTGGGCGTCCCGGTCAAGCTCGTCGGCCTCGGCGAGGGACCGGACGACCTGGCCCCGTTCGACCCCGAGGTCTTCGTCGACGCCCTCCTCGGCGACTGAGGAACACCCCGCGTCCCCGCCCGCCCGTTCCCCGCGCCGCCCCGCGGCGGGACGGGAGGGCGGGTGCCGGCGCGGGGCCCGCACCGGGCGTGTGGCGGAGGGCCGGGGTCAGCGCGGGGTGTGTGACAGGGTGCCGATGGGGACGACCAGCGGGGTGCCCGCCACCGGGTCCTCGATGACCTTGGCGTCCAGCTCGAAGACCTCGGCCAGCAGGGTCTCGGTGAGGACCTCGGACGGCGGTCCCGCGGCCACGACCCTGCCCTCGCGCATGGCCACCAGGCGGTCGGCGTAGCGGGCGGCGAGGTTCAGGTCGTGCAGGACCATCACCACGGTGCGGCCGAAGTCGCCGTGGAGCCGGCGCACCAGCTCCAGCACCTCGATCTGGTGCGCGAGGTCCAGGAAGGTCGTCGGCTCGTCGAGGAGCAACAGGTCGGTGCCCTGGGCCAGGGCCATGGAGATCCACGCCCGCTGGCGCTGCCCGCCCGACAGCTCGTCCAGGGGACGCTCGCCCAGATCGAGCAGGCCGGTCATGGACAGGGCCTCGCTGACCGCCGACTCGTCGTCGGACGACCACTGCCGGTACCAGGTCTGGTGCGGATGCCGCCCTCTGGCGACCAGGTCGGCCACGGTCAGCCCCTCCGGCGCCGTCGGTGCCTGCGGCAGCACA
The DNA here is from genome assembly GCF_039534445.1 of Streptosporangium fragile. Taxonomy (NCBI): domain Bacteria; kingdom Bacillati; phylum Actinomycetota; class Actinomycetes; order Streptosporangiales; family Streptosporangiaceae; genus Streptosporangium; species Streptosporangium fragile. The sequence continues at coordinate 152,677 of NZ_BAAAVI010000003.1, forward strand.
CCCAGGACCCTGGCCACCTCCTTGGTGGGCATCCGGTCGATGCGCTTGCCGTCCAGCAGCACCTCGCCGCCCGACGGCTTGAGCAGCCGGCCCAGTGCTCGCAGCAGCGTGGACTTGCCGCACCCGTTCGGTCCGATGATCGTGGTCACCGTGCCGGCCTCGATCCCGAGGTCGAGGCCGTCGACGATGACGCGGTCGCCGTACCCGAGCGTGACGCCAACGGCTTGCAGTCTCAAGAACGTGCCTCCCTGCGCACACGGATGAGGAGGTAGATCAGGTAGGGGGCGCCGAGGACCGCGGTGACCACGCCGACCGGCAGCTCGACGGGGCTGAACGCGGTCCGCGCGACCAGGTCGGCGGCGGTGGTGAGGACGGCGCCCACCAGAGCCGAGACGACCAGCGGTGGCTGCGCCACCCCCACCAGGCGCAGCGCGATCTGCGGCGCGGCGAGCGCGACGAACGTGATCGGCCCCGCCGAGGCCGTCGCGGTCGCGGCGAGCAGCACGGCGGCCAGGAGCATCAGGACCCTGGCGAGGTTCATCCGCACGCCCAGGCCGGTGACGGTCTCGTCGCCGAAGCGCAGCGCGCCGAGCGAGCGGGTGCCGAGCAGCGTGAGGGGGATGAGCACGACGAGCGCGAGCGCCACCGGGACGACGTGCTCCCAGCCCCGGCCGTTCAGCGAGCCGCTGATCCAGACCATGGCCCGGCTGGAGTCGTTGACGTCGCCGATGGTCAGCAGCCAGTACTTGAGGTTGGTGCACACCGCGGAGACCCCGATGCCGACCAGGACCAGCCGGTAGCCGTCCAGGCCGCGGCGCCAGGAGAGCAGGTAGACGGCCAGGGCGCCGGCCAGGCCGCCGGCCAGGGCCGTCACCGGGAGGCCCACCTGCGCCAGGGCGCCGCTGGTCCCACCCCAGGCGTTGCCAGCCGTCACGATGACCGCGACCACGGTCACGCTGGCGCCGGTGGTGACGCCGAGGATGTCCGGGCTGGCCAGCGGGTTGCGGGCGACGGCCTGGGTGATGGCGCCGGCCAGGGCGAGCGCCGCGCCCACCAGGGCGCCGGTCAGCGCCCGGGGGAGCCGCAGGTCCATGACGACGAAGTGGTCGGGACCGTCACCGACGATCGCCCGGAAGACCTGCGGCATGCTCATCGGGATGTCGCCCAGCCGCATGGTGAGCGCCATCAGCAGCACCGTGGCGGCCAGCAGGACCGCCGTCACGGTGACGGAGCGCGGCCGGAACAGCCACGAGACCGGGCCGACCCGCAGCGGGAGGCCGCCCGTGAGCCGCACGGCCGGGCCGGTCTTCCCCCGAGCCGGGGCCGCCGCCCTCCGTGTCGCCGCCGTGCCTGCTTCCCGTGCCACGGCCGCGGCCGGCCCCTGTCCCACCGCCGCACCGGCTTCCTGTCCCACCGCCGCGCCTGCTTCCCGTTTCACAGCCGCACCGGCTTCCTGCGCCGGACCAGCGCGACGAAGAAGGGCGCGCCGAGGAGGGCGAGCACGACGCCGACCTCCAGCTCGCCGGGGCGGGCGACCACCCGGCCGATCACGTCGGCCAGCAGCAGCGTGGTGGCGCCGGCCAGGCCCGAGTACGGCAGCAGCCAGCGGTGGTCGGGGCCGGACAGCGGCCGGGTCAGATGCGGGACGATCAGGCCGAGGAAGGCCATCGCGCCGCAGACCGCCACGGAGGCGCCGCTGAGCAGCGTGATCGCGGCGATGCCCAGGCCGCGGGTCAGCGCGATGTTCTGGCCGAGGGCCCTGGCGACGTCCTCGCCCAGCGAGAGCGCGTTGAGGCCGGGCGCGTTGGCCAGCGCCAGGACCAGGCCCACGGCGATGAAGGGGAACACCTGCCAGGCGACGTCCGCGCCCCTGGCCGCGATCGAGCCCGCCTGCCAGAAGCGGAAGACGTCCATGGTCTGCTCGTCCATGAGGACCAGCGCCGAGGTGAGCGCGTACAGGAAGGAGCTGACCGCGGTGCCGGCCAGGGCCAGGGTCACCGGGGTGGGACCGCCGCGGCCGCCGGCCATGCCGAGGGCGAAGACCCCCGCGCTGGCGGTCAGGGCGCCGGCGAGGCCGAACCAGATGTAGCCGTACAGGCTGTTCACGCCGAGCACCATGACACTGAAGACCATCGCGAACCCCGCGCCGTGGGTGACGCCGAGCAGGCCCGGGTCGGCCAGCGGGTTGCGGGTGTGGCCCTGCATGAGGGCGCCCGCGACGCCGAGCGCCACCCCGGCCATGACGCCGATGGCGGTCCTCGGCACACGCAGCGAGCGGACGACGATGTCGTTCTCGGTGCCGGTCGGGCCGGTGAGCGCGTGCCAGACGTCGGGGAACGGGACGGCCTTCGCGCCGACCGTGATGCTCAGGACGGTCGCCACGGCCAGCGCCGCGCACAGTCCGGCGAGGACGAGCAACCGGTGCCGGTGGATTCCCCGGAGGACCCCGGAGGGGACGGGTCGCGCCGCGACCGCCGTTTTGATCACCCGTCCTCCCGGTATTTGCCTGACCCGATATGAGTATGCCAGCTTAGGTATGTATAACCTAAATAAGGTTAGCCTTATCTTTGCCGAGGAGTTTGATCAGATGAGAGCGTTGCGTGCCTTCGCCCTGGGTGCGGTGGGAGTCGTGCTGTCCACCGGGCTGGCGGCCTGCGGGTCGAGCACCTCCGGCACCGCCGCGGAGCCCTCGGGCACGACCGGTGCGTCCGCGGCCCCGGCGGCGAGCGACGCGGCGACCACCTTCCCCCGCACGATCAAGCACGCCATGGGCGAGACGCAGATCCCCGCTCAGCCCAAGCGCGTCGTGGCTCTCGACCAGAGCTTCGTCGACGCGGTGCTGACGCTGGAGACCGACGTCGTCGGCTTCACCACCTACCGGGCGATCGAGGAGAAGCTCCCCGACTACCTGGCCCCGGTCCTCGGCCACGCCAAGGATGCCACCTCGGTCGGCACGCTGGAGCAGCCCAGCCTGGAGCGGATCGTCGCCCTCAAGCCCGACCTGATCGTCTCGGCCAAGGTGCGCCACGAGGCGCTGTACGACAAGCTGTCGCAGATCGCGCCGACGGTGTTCAGCGAGACCACCGGCGCCATCTGGAAGGAGAACCTCAGGCTCATGGGCCAGGCCCTGGGCAAGGAGGACCTCGCCGAGCAGAAGATCACGGCCTACCAGGAGCGCGCCGCCAAGATCGGCGAGTCCATCAAGGCCAAGGACGGCGAGCTGCCCACGGTCTCCGTCGTCCGCTTCGCCGGCGAGCCGACCGTCCGCCTGTACGTGGAGAACTCCTACTCCGGCCTGGTGCTGAAGGACGTCGGCTTCCCGCGCCCCGAGGACCAGCCGACCGTCACCGACACGATCATGGTGCCGATCAGCCAGGAGAACATCGCGCAGCTCGACGCCGACCACATCTTCATCGCTGCCTTCCAGGACCCGGCGGTGACCCCCGTCAAGGAGAAGTTCGAGGCCAACCCGCTGTGGGGCAAGCTCAAGGGCACCAAGCACGACGTCAACGACGTCACCTGGATGAGCGCCGTCGGCATCCAGGGCGCCCACGCCATCCTCGACGACCTGGCCAAGATCTTCGAGGTCGACCCGGCCAAGGCCGCCTGATCCCGTCGGGGCTCCGGCCGCGGGGGTCCGGCCGGGCAGGCGCCGATCATTGACTTTCGGCGGTGGAAGCACCCCCGGCGGGTGGCTACCGTCGATCGGATGACATCTTCCGTGACCGACCCGGGCACCCGGCGCCACCGGGTGGAGGACGTGCTGCTCTGGGCGGGCCTGTGCCTGCCCGTGCTGTGGGGTGTCCTGACCTCCGCCGCCGGGGGGTACGCCTGGTGGGAGCCGGTCGCCGAGGCGGCCCTCCTCGCGGTCGCGGTGGCCGCCTCTCGGCGCCGGCCCCCGGTGGCGGTGCTCGTCGCCGCCGCCTGCTGGGCGGTCTCGATCGTCTCGCGGGACGGTTCGGTGCTCGGGGTCGCCGCGTTCCCGCCGACCATGGTCGTCACGAGCTACCTGGCGGGTGTGCGGACGGCGGAGGTCTGGCCGGTGTTGTCCGGGCTGCTGGGCGCGTCCGCCACGGTCGTGGTCCTCGCGCCCCTGCTGGCGGGGGAGCCCGGGGCCGGATTCACCGCCGGCCTCACCGGGATCGCCGGGATCGCCCTGTTCGGCGTCGTACCGTGGCTGGTGGGCAGGCACCGGCGCCAGAGCCTGCACCTGGCCCGCGTCGGCTGGGACCATGCCGAGCGGCTCGAACACGAGCAGCTCATGATCGCCGAACAGGCTCGGTCGCGGGAGCGGACGCGCATCGCCGAGGACATGCACGACCTGCTCGGTCATGAGCTGAGCCTGATCGCCCTGCGCGTCGGTGGGCTGGAGGTGGCCCCCGGTCTCGACGAGCGCTACCGCGAGGCGGCCGGCGAGGCCCGCAGAGCGGTCACCGCCGCCTCCGAGCGACTTCGCGAGATCGTCGAGGTGCTGCACGGCGACTGCGAGTCCGCCGGGCCGGAGCCCGGCCGGCAGGACGTCGTCGAGCTGGTCAGGCGCGCCCGCGCCTCCGGCGTACCGGTCGAGCTGCGCCTGGAGGGGCGGGTCGCGCCGCCGCCCATGGTCGAGCGGACCGCCTACCGGGTGGTCCGGGAGGCGCTGACCAACGCCGCCAAGCACGCCCGGGGCGCCCTGGTCCGGGTGACCCTCGACCACCGTGACGGCGAGACCCACGTGACCGTGACCAACGACCTGGTGCCCGCCGACCGGGGAGAGGCTCGCGCGGGGGGTGGGCTCGGGCTGGTGGGGCTGGCGGAACGGGTCAGGCTCGGCGGGGGGAGTTTCCGGGCGGGCGAGCGCGACGGCGTGTTCGAGCTGGTGGCCCGGGTGCCGCACGTTCCCGGCCGGGTCGCCGCCACCGGGGAGGCCCGGACCGCCCCGCCGTCCCGCTCGGCGGTCCGGCTGGCCGAGGAACGGCGGCGGGTGCGCCGTACCCGCCTCACCGCGGTCGCCGCCGCACTGGTGGCCGGGACGGGTGTGACGGCGGCCGTGCTCGGCTACATGACGTACGACGCGGTGACCTCGACGCTGCGCCCGGCCGACTTCGAGCGGTTGCGGGTGGGGCGGGAACTGGCCGAGGTCCGGGCGGTGCTGCCGGCCAGGACCCGCGTCGAGTCCCCGGCGCGCACGGGCCCGGAGCCGCCGGCGCCCGCCGGGGCCGTCTGCCGTTACTACAGCACGCACGGCAACCCCTTCGACGGGCGGCGGCACGATCTCTACCGGCTGTGCTTCTCGGGTGGGCGGCTGGCGAGCAAGGATTTCCTGCCGGGGGACGGCGCCGGGCGCGGTTCCGCTCCGGGGCCCGGAGCGGAATCCGGTAAGGGGGAGGAGCATGGTGGTCCGAGTCGTACTGGCCGATGACGAGCCCGTGATCCGGGCGGGGGTGCGGATGATCCTGTCGGCCGACCCGGCGATCGAGGTGGTCGACGAGGCCTCCGACGGGCGGAGCCTGGTCGAGTCGGTCCGCAGGCACCGGCCCGACGTGGCGCTGGCGGACATCCGGATGCCGGATCTCGACGGCCTGGCCGCGATCACCGAGATCCACCGGGTGGCGCCCGGGACGGCGGTGCTGATCATGACCACCTTCGGCAAGGACGCCTACATCGCACGGGCCCTCGGCGAGGGCGCCGCCGGGTTCCTGCTCAAGACCGGCGATCCGCGCGAGTTCCTGCTGGCGGTGCGGGCCGCGGCCGAGGGGGCCGCGTACCTCTCACCCCGGGTGGCGTCCCGGGTGATCGGTGAGATCGCCGGCGGGCGGCTGGCCCGCGCGGCGGCGGCCCGCACCCGGGTCGAGGCGCTGACCAGGCGGGAGCGCGAGGTCCTCGGCCTGGTGGGGGCGGGCCTGTCCAACGCGGAGATCGCCCGGCGCCTCCACCTGGCCGAGGGCAGCGTCAAGACGTACGTCAGCACGATCCTGACCCGCCTGGACGTGCGCAACCGGGTTCAGGCGGCCATCATCGCCCATGAGGCCGGGCTCGCGGATCCCGATCCCAGCCCGCCTCCGCGGTGACCGCCCCGGTGCCGCCCAGCAGCGGGCGCCACAGGGCCTGGCCACGCAGGCGGTCCACCAGCGGTGTGAGCGGCGGCGTCAGCAGCAGCACCAGCAACGGCGCCGCGACCACGCCCAGCAGGAAGCCCGCCGCGACGTCGTGCGGGTAGTGAACGCCGAGGTAGACCCGGGAGAAGGCCGCCAGCACGGCCAGCGCGAGCAGCGGGAGCGTGGCCCTGCGCCAGGCCAGGAGGAGCACGGCCGCCGCCCCGGCGGCGAGCACCGAGTGGTTGCTGGGGAAGGACCAGTCCCCGTACTCGGGGCAGGGGGCGAGGGCGGCGACGCCCGGTACCGCGCGGCAGGGCCGCTCCTCCTGGACGATGTTCTTGAGCACCTCGCTCAGGAGGTAGACGACCACCACGGCCACGGGCCCGATGACGGCCGCCGCCATCGCCCGCGCGTCCTGCCGCCGGGCCCGCCACCACGCCCACACCAGCAGGGCCGCGAGAAGCACGATGACGGCCTCCGTGCCGAGCTCCGCCAGGCCGTGTGACCAGGACGGCGTGTCACGGGCGAACTCCGTGACGTCGCGGTACCACTCGGCGCTGACGTCCGGGACATCCTCGATGTTTATAGCGTCGTTCACTCTTCATCCACTCTTGGGTCACAAGTCAGTGCTTTGTCGGTCACCTCCGACCGTAGACCCATCGGGGAGCGGGAACGATCATCGATCGTCCTCGATCACCCTTGACTTTCGTCAACGCCGCCCGCCGAGGCCCGCCCTCGCTCACCCCTCGCCGAGGAAGGCCCGCAGGTCCTCCAGGTGGGGCGCGATGTCCAGGCCGCGGTCGGCGAGCCAGGTGTCGTCGTCGTAGCTGCCCCGGTAGCGCTCGCCGCCGTCGCAGATCAGCGTGACGACGCTGCCCTGCTCGCCCGCGTCGCGCATCTCGCGGAGGATCTCCACGGCCGCCGCCACGTTGGTACCGGTGGAGCCGCCGACGTCGCGGCCGGTGACCTCGCGGACCCAGCGCATGGCCGCGATGGACCGGGCGTCGGGCACCTGGACCATGCGGTCGATCACGGTGGGCATGAACGACGGTTCGACACGGGGGCGGCCGATGCCCTCGATGCGGGAGCCCGGGGCGGTGACGGTGTCGTCGCCGGAACACCAGGAGGAGTAGAAGGCGGAGCCCTCCGGATCGACCACGGCCAGGCGGGTGGGGTGACGGCGGTAGCGGATGTATCGGCCTATGGTGGCGGAGGTGCCACCGGTACCGGCGCCGACCACGATCCAGGCGGGTTCGGGGTGGGGCTCCAACTGCATCTGGGTGAAGATGCTCTCGGCGATGTTGTTGTTGCCCCGCCAGTCGGTGGCCCGCTCGGCGTAGGTGAACTGGTCCATGAAGTGACCGCCGGTCTCCGCGGCCAGGCGCCGGGACTCCTCGTAGATCGTTCCAGGGTTCTCCACGAGGTGGCACTTGCCGCCGTAGAACTCGATCAAGGCGATCTTCTCGGGCGAGGTCGAGGCGGGCATCACCGCGATGAAGGGCAGGCCGACCAGCCGGGCGAAGTACGCCTCGCTCACCGCGGTCGACCCGCTGGAGGCCTCCACGACCGTGGTGGAGGGGCCGATCCAGCCGCCGGCGAGGCCGTACAGGAAGAGCGAACGGGCGAGGCGGTGCTTCAGTGAACCGGTGGGGTGGACCGACTCGTCTTTCAGGTAGAGGTTTAGCCCCCAGCGGGTGGGAAGCGGAAAGACGTGGAGATGCGTGTCGCAGCTTCGATGGGCGTCGGCCTCGACGCGTCGGATGGCTTCGGTCACCCAGCGTCGGGTCTCGGGGTCATGCCGGTCCACATGTTTCATGTCCTTAAAGGTATCGCCACCTGCGGTTATGTGATTTCATGCACATTTCATACCAAACCCGGTAGACGGTGTTATGATATTGAGACTTGTTCGGCTGCGAAGCGTGTCGCAACCGCTGATGACGCAGCCATCGAAGAATCCCCTGAGCAGCTAGAGGTCTTAACGGCACCCTTACGGGATGCCTGCGAGCATGTGCTACGCCGCCGGAACGGGTGCGTCGCGCCTCCGCGGGGCGGCAATGGGGGGAAGAGCACGAGGGGGATCGAATGATCACGATGACGGATGAGCAGCGTCAGGACTGGTTCGAGCGTGATGTCGTGCCGGTGACCGGCCAGCTCTACGCGTCGGCGATGCGTTTGACCCGTAACTCCGCCGACGCCGAGGATCTGGTCCAGGAGACCGTGGCCAAGGCGTTCACCTCCTACCACCAGTTCCGCGAGGGCACGAACCTCAAGGCGTGGCTCCACCGCATCCTGACCAACAACTTCATCAACGACTACCGCAAGAAGCAGCGCTCGCCGAAGCTCTCGGCCACCGAGGAGATCGAGGACTGGCAGCTCGCCGCCGCGGAGTCCCACACGTCCAGCGGTCTGAAGTCCGCCGAGACCGAGGCTCTGGAGCAGCTGCCCGACAGCGCGGTGATGAACGCCCTGCGGGCCCTGCCCGAGGACTTCCGCGTGGCCGTCTACCTGGCCGACGTCGAGGGCTTCGCGTACAAGGAGATCGCCGAGCGGATGGGCACCCCCATCGGCACCGTCATGTCCCGCCTGCACCGCGGCCGACGCCAGCTGCGCACCATGCTGGCCGACTACGCCCGCGAGGAGGCGGGCCTGCGCGTGCCCGAGCAGTCTCGGGCCGCCTGACCCTCCGCCCCGGTCCGTCCCGGCCGGTCCCTTCGAGATCGACCCTCGGCCTTACGGCCCGCACCCGTCCCGGGTGCGGGCCGTAAGAGTGCTCACGGCGCCGGCGGTTCCGGGGATCCCGTCCGGGGGCGTCCGGGTTCTCCGGGACGGTCAGCCGCCGGCGATCAACGCGACCGCCGCGAGGGTGAAGCCGATCCCGACCACCTGGACGGTGTTGAGCCGCTCGCCCAGCACGTACCGGGCCAGCAGCAGCGTGCTCGCCGGATAGAGCGAGACCAGCACGGCCACCAGGCTCAGCATGCCCCGTTGCTGGGCGAGGACGAAGAGCGCGTTGGCCGCCATATCGAGGGTGCCGGCCGCCACGATGACGTGCAGCGTGCCGGGGCCGGGCCGCGGCGGCCTGCGGGTGGCCAGGGCCAGCAGCGCGATGAGGGCGATCGAGGTCGTCCTCGCCCCGAGCAGCGGCCACATGCCGGCGCCCTCGGGCGCCTGGGAGAGCAGGACGAAGAAGCCGCCGAAACCGGCGCCCGCGGCGAGCGACGCCAGGACCGGGCCGTAGCCCCGCCCGGACGCGGCGGCCGAGGAGTCGCGGCTCACCAGCAGCACCGCCACCAGCGCGAGGAGCACCCCGCCGAGCGCCACCGGTTCCGGCCGCTCCCCGGTGGCCAGCCCGAACAGCACCGGCAGTGCCGCCGAGGTGGTCGCGGTGATCGGGGCGACCACCGACATCACCCCGACGGCGAGCGCCCGGTAGAACAGCACCATCCCGGTGGTGCCGGACACTCCGGCGGTCGCGCCCCACGCCAGCGCCTCGGTCGTGAGGACTCCGGGCAGCACCGGCAGCAGGGCGGCCAGCAGCGCCAGGCCGGCGATCTGCGAGAGCAGCACCACCGCCAGCACCCGGGAGCGACGGGTGGCCAGGCCGCCGAAGAAGTCGGCGGTGCCGTACACCACCGCGCAGACCGTCGCCAGCACCGCAGCCGTCACTCTTCACCCCAGTTCAATAGGTTGCACTACTAGTACAATACAGAGAGTGCAATGTAGTGCAAATCAGGTTCACTACACTGAACCCATGGACCCAGAGACGATCACCGCCGCGATCGCCAACAACGTGCGGGCCCAGCGGGCGCACCGGCAGCTGACCCTGGACGAACTCGCCGCCCGCTCGGGGGTCAGCCGCGGCATGCTGGTCCAGGTCGAGCAGGGCAGGACCAACCCGAGCATCTCCACGCTCACCCGCATCGCCGATGCGCTCGGGGTCACCGTCGCGCGCATCGTGGAGGTATCCGACACGCCCGTGGTCCGGGTGGTCCACAGCGCCGACGTCGTCACCTTCCCGCACGGCGCGTCGAGCACCGCGCGCCTGCTGGTCGGCACCGACGCTCCCGCCATTCTGGAACTGTGGGACTGGCGGCTGGCCCCGGGTGACCACCGCGACAGCGACGCCCATCCCCCGGGCACCCGCGAGATGCTGACCGTGCTGGAGGGCCGGCTGACCTTGTCGGTGTACGGCGGCAGTCACACCATGGAGACCGGCGACGCCGTGGTGTTCAGCGCGGACCGGCCGCACCGGTACGCCAACGACGGCGACGTCCCGCTGCGCTTCATGATGGTCGTCACCGAGCCCCGGGAGACGCCCGACCGCTGACGCCCCGCGCCGCCCGGCTGCCGGTGGGGTACTTACATGTCGGGAAAGAGGTGAAATTTCGGTATTTGGGTACACATCTGTTGGATATGGCACTCGTGTGGCGCGTCGGTTACGGAGAACCGGCGGCCGATGTTCCATCCTTGTCAGGAGCCTGGCCGTGATCTTGCGGGGGACGCGGCCGGGGCGTTGCTCGCAGTCCTCGCACTGCCGGCCGGGGGATGGCATGCGGCTGTGGATCGTTCCAATGGTGCTGCTGGCGGCTGCGGGATGCGCCTCCCCGATCGCCCCGGCGGATCGGGAACGGCGACCGGCGGCCTCCGCACCCGCCGCCTCCGCACCCGCCGCCTCCGCGCCCGCCGTCCCCGCGACGGGCCGGCTCCCGGCGACGGAGCGCGGGGGAGCGGACGGCGAACGGGCGTACCGGCCGGGTGAGGGCCTTCCCGCCGCGCCCGCGGCCCGCCGGGTGAACTGCCGGAGGATCAAGTGCGTGGCGCTGACCTTCGACGACGGCCCGGGGCCGTACACCCGTCCCCTGCTGGACGTCCTCGCCAGGCACCGGGCCAGGGCGACCTTCTTCGTCCTGGGCCGCATGGTGGTCGACGACGGCCCCGGCACCGTCCGCCGGATGGTGGCCGAGGGACACGAGCTGGGCAACCACTCGTGGAGCCACCCGGTGCTCTCCGAACTGTCGAGGGCGCGGATCCGCTGGCAACTCCTCCGCACCCAGCTCGTGGTCGAGCAGGCGACCGGGGTCAGGATGACCGTCATGCGTCCGCCCTACGGCGCCACCGACCTCAGGGTCACCGCCGAGAGCCGCCGCCAGGGGCTCGCGCAGGTCCTGTGGAACGTCGACACGCTCGACTGGCGTGACCGCAAGGTCTCCGTCGTCGTGCGGCGGGCGGCCAGGATCAGGCCGGGCTCCATCGTCCTGTTGCACGACATCCACCCCTCCACGGTCACGGCCGTGCCCCGGCTGCTGAGGCGGCTCGCCGCCAGGGGGTACACGTTCGTGACGCTCTCGGAGCTGTACGGCGGCAGGCCGCTGAAGCCCGGGAGGAAGTACTACAACCGTGGCTGACGCCGCCCGCCCGCCCGCCCGGCCGGCCGGACCCGGCGCGGGGCGGTCGGGCGGGAACCGTCGGAGCCCGATGGCACGATGGAAGCCATGAGCTTCAGCGGTTTCCCCGACGAGGCCTTCGTTTTCTACGAGGGCCTCGAGGCCGACAACTCCAAGACCTACTGGACGCGTCACCGGCACGTCTACGACCGTGCCGTGAAGGAGCCCATGGCCGCCCTGGGGGAGGAGCTGGCCGCCGAGTTCGGGCCGGTGCACCTGTTCCGGCCGCACCGCGACGTGCGCTTCTCCAAGGACAAGTCGCCTTACAAGACCCATCAGGGCGCCTACGTCGCGACCGCCGAGGCCGTCGGCTACTACGTCCAGCTCGACGCCGCCGGGCTCCACGTGGGCGCCGGCCTGTACACCGCGCAGGGCGACCGGCTGACCCGCTACCGCGAGGCGGTCGACGAGGAGATCAGCGGTGTCCCGCTGGCGAAGATCGTGGCCGAGATCCGCGCGGCGGGCTACGCCGTCGAGGGCGACCGTCTCAAGACCCGTCCCCGGGGCGTCCCGGACGACCATCCCCGCCTCGACCTGCTCCGCCACCGCTCGCTGCACGCCGGCCGCCGCTTCGACCCCGAGCCATGGGTGCACACCCCCGAGGTCCTCGACCGCGTCCGCGTGGTCTGGCGCGACCTCACCCCTCTCGTCGAGTGGCTGACCGTCCATCTCCCGTCGGACTAGCCGGGCCGTCCGGAGGCACGGGAAACGGGCGGGCAAGGCCGACGCGCGCAGCGAGTCGCTCGCCGCGCACACCGGACTGCTCGCCAGGCGGGCGGCCGGGGCGGCAGTCCGGCGCCTGGTGATTCACTCGCGCCTGGTGATCACTCCGCAGGCGATGCGGCCGCCGGAGTCGCCCGCCTTGCGGGTCTCGGCGTCCGGGCCCCTGGTGCCGGTGGAGTCGGCGGGGTGGGTGTAGCGGTCGGGGATGTTGGCGTGGTTGTCCGGCAGGGCGTGGATCACGATGGAGCTGCCGTCGCGGTCGAAGAGCTGCCCCACCCGGAAGCGGTCGGTCACGACGGTGGCCTCGCCGGTGCCGTCCTCCGCGACGAGGAGGTTGGGCAGGTCGCCGGAGTGGCCGGCGTGCGCGGCCGAGCGGAGGGTGAAGTGCGGGCCCGCGCTGTAGAAGGGGCTTCCGGTGACCGGGTCGGTCGAGTCGGGGTCGCACAGCCCCTTGGCGTGGATGTGGAGGCCGTGGTGGCCGGGACGCAGGTTCCTCACCTTGATCGTGACGCGGGACTTGTTGTACAGCCGGTGCTCGATGCGCAGCACGCCGACGTTCCTGCCGGCCGTGTCCTGGATGACGGCGTCGGCCTTCGGCCAGGGCCACCGAGCCGCCTCGGCGGTCGCGGCGGTCGCGGCTCCGGCCATCACCGTGCCGGCTGCGACAACCAGGGCGAGACAGGTCTTGTGAAGCATGGACGATCCCCCGTGTACGAGTCCGGGCTCCTCCGCGGTAAGGAGGAGCGGCCCGCACAGGTTCTTACCTCAGGAGACCGCGCCCGCCTCCGTCACCACGCCGTGACGCGGCGTAAAAGGGAGGGCGGGCGGCGGAGATCCGAATGAGCATCACTTACTCATGACTGTCACCGATCACCCGTGGACCCTGTCGGAAACGGACACCGGCCGACACGCGGCCCGCACCCGAGCGGTGGGGGCCGGTTTCGCCACTGGGGAGCTGATGACAGTGATATGGAAGAGAGTCGCGGTACTGGCCGCGGCGACGTTGGCGATGGCGTCAGGGGTTTCGGCCCTGCCCGCGCAGCCGGCGAGCGCCGATCCCGCGGGCGTCTTCAGGACGCTGGACTGGGAGAACGCGGCCGACCGCACCATGCCGGCGGCCGCGCCCAGCGGCTTCGGCAAGCATTGGGTGGCTAGCCACGGTGCCACCGTCGTGACCGGCCCGGTGCGGGACGGCTCCTACGCGGCGCGGTTCCAGCTCAACCGTGACGATCCCATCCACTCCAGTAGCAAGCGCGCCGAGATCACCCAGCGCGACGAGCAGCCTCTCAACGTCGAGCGATGGTACGGCTTCAGCATCAATCTGCCCGCGAGCTGGGCCCACGACGTCTCGGCCGAGATCGTGAGCCAGTGGCACCAGTGCGACAGGGACTGCCCGGGCGGCTCGCCGCCGCTGGCGCTGCTCACCGACGAGGGACGCTGGAAGATCGACTTCCGGGGAGACATCATCGACCTCGGCCGGTACACCACCGGCACGTGGACGGACTGGGTCTTCCACGTCAAGTGGCGCACCGACAGCTCCGGGCTGCTCGAGGTGTGGCGCGGCGGGCAGATGGTCCTGCAGCGCACGGGCGCCACGCACCCGGGGGGCCCGCGCTCGCCGTACTTCAAGTTCGGGATCTACAAGTGGGACTGGAACAACCCGAGCAAGCCGTCCGACACCAGCCAGCGGGTCATGTTCTACGACGCCCTGCGGCTCGGTGACCAGCGGGCGACCTACGCCGACGTGAGCCCCGGCGGCACCGGCGGCCCGGCCTGCGCGGCCACCGTCCCCGTGGCGAGCGCGTCCGCCACCACCCACGAGGCGATCAACCCGCCGGCGCAGGCCGTCGACGGCAACCTGTCCACCCGCTGGTCGGGGCAGGGCTTCGGCGCCGCCCTGATCCTGGACCTGGGAACGACGCGCCGCCTCTGCGGCACGCGAGTGGCCTGGCACCTCGGCGACAAGCGGTGGAACGACTACACCGTCTACACCTCGCCGGACAACGTGACCTACACCAAGGCCTGGGAGGGGCGCAGCTCGGGCACGACGCTCGCGCCCGAGGAGGAGCTGTTCACCAACGGCCCCCGCGACGCCCGGTACGTCAAGATCGCCTTCTGGCAGAACCCCCAGAACGACTGGGCGAGCATCACCGAGGCGGCCGTCCTCGGATCCTGAGACGCGTCTCCGGCCTGACCCCGCCGGTCCGGGGCCCGATCCCCGATCCGGCTGATCCGGGCTCCGGCTCCCGACCCGGCCGCTCCGTGTCCCCGACCTGACCCGGAGCGGTCCCGCCGCTCCCGTGCCGCCGTCCCCGCGGCACGGGAGCACCCCGGCGACTTCCCCCCGCGGAGAGGCGACTCCCCATGCGACGACCCGGCACCCTCCCTCTGCTGACCGCGCTGGCCGCGGCCGGCGCCATGCTGCTCACCGGATTCACCCCCGATCCCCGCGCGTCGGTCCCGGCCGCCTCTCCGGTGGCGGTGGCCGGGACCGACCCGGTCGACGGCGTGGCGATGATCTATCCCACCAAGGCCGGAGGACAGGTCTGGCACCTGTCGGCCGACCCCTCAAGCGACCCCCGTCTCGACGGGACGAGCCTGGAGCCCAACGGGGACGGCACCTTCACGGTGCGGAACGTCAAGACCCGGCTCGGCGTCTCCACGACCACCTACGACGAGGACGAGCACGAGGACGACCTCACCTGGTACCAGCCCGACCTGCGCACGGACGGCCACATGCACGACCGGAACGACTGGCGGGACGTGGAGATCACCGGATACGTCCGCTACGTCGAAGGCGAAGACGACGGGGACGCCTTCACCTGGTACGCCCGCGGCGGCCGGCACACCGGTGAGGGGCGGGCCCCCGAGGCGTGCTGGGGAACCGCCTACAAGGGCAACCTGCGCTACGCCGACGGGGCCGTCAAGTTCGAGAAGGAGATCTACCACCACGGCGGCGACGGCTACGCGGACGGCTCCTACGTCAACGGCGGCGCCTCGATCAAGGGCAAGACGGTCGGCTTCAAGACGGTCATGTACAACATCCCCGGCGGCGTGCGGCTGGAGGCCTACCTCGACCGGGAGAACGACGGCACCTGGACCCGCGTCACGACCCGCGACGACACCGGCGGCTGGTCCATCGACACCGGCAACCCCTGCGGCGGCACCCGCACCGAGCAGGTGACCTGGGGCGGTCCGAAGGCGGCGTTCCGCTGGGACGACGCCACCGAGGTCGACGTGACCAAGCTCAGCGTCCGGGAGATCGACCCCGCCGGCCAGGCGGACCCCTGCCCGATGAAACTCGCCCCCGCCGGTGTGACCGCCAGCACCTGGGAGGAGATCAACCCGCCCTCGAACGCGATCGACGGGAACCTGGCGACGCGCTGGTCGGGCAGCGGGTACGGGGCGCACCTGGTGCTCGACCTGGGCGCCTCGCGCCCGGTGTGCGGGGTGGACGTGGCCTGGCACCAGGGGGACGGGCGGTGGAACGACTACACCGTCTACACCTCCCCGGACGGCGCGACCTACACCAAGGCGGCGGAGGGGCGCAGCTCGGGATCGACCCTGAGCCCGGAGCCGTACCGCTTCCCGCCGCGCCAGGCCCGGTTCGTCCGCATCTCGTGGTGGAACAGCTCCGCCGGCAACGGCTGGGCCAGCATCGCCGAAGCCGCCGCGCTCGCCACCTCCTGACCCACCGGCCGGGCCGCCGACCCGCCGGCCCGGCCGGACACCCCACTGCCGACAGGGAGATCACGCATGCCACGAACGAAACGGGTGTGGGCGGCGCTCTGCGCGCTCCTCCTGATACCGGTGCTCGGCGCGGGTGGCGCCGCGCGAGCCGACGACGTTCCCTCGACGGTCGTCCCGGTCATCCCCGGCTGCACCACCGCCCAGCCGGTCTCCGCGGTGACGGCCAGCACCTGGGAGGAGGTGAACCCGCCGGGGCAGGCGGTCGACGGCAACCTGACCACCAGGTGGTCCGGGGAGGGGCTCGGCGCGCACCTGATCCTCGACCTGGGCCAGGCGCGCACCATGTGCGGCCTGAAGATCGCTTGGCACCGCGGCAACCTGCGGTGGAACGACTTCAACATCTACACGTCCACGGACGGCACGACCTACACCAAGGTCTGGGCCGGCCGCAGTTCCGGGAGCACCGCGGGGTTCGAGAGCTACCCGTACGCCGCGCCGGTGAGCGCCCGCTACGTGCGGATCTCCTTCTGGCAGAGCCAGGAGGGATCCTGGGCCAGCATCAGCGAGACCGCCGCGCTCGGCCCCGACCAGGGCCAGGGCGGCGAGCACGTGGTCGTGGCGGCCGGTGACATCGCCACCACCTGCGAGGAGAGCGGCTGCGCGCATACCCGCACCTCCGACCGGGTCCTCGCCATCAACCCCGAGGTCGTGCTGACCCTGGGCGACAACCAGTACGAGAACGGCACCTACCAGGAGTTCACCACCCACTACGCGCCGAGCTGGGGCCGGTTCAAGGCGAAGACGAGGCCGACGCCGGGCAACCACGAGTACGGGCTCGGCGACGGCGCGGCGGGCTACTTCCAGTACTTCGGCACGGCGGCCAGGCCCGCGGGGAAGAGCTGGTACAGCTTCGACCTGGGCAACTGGCACATCGTGTCGCTCAACTCCGAGACGAGCCGCAGCGCGGGCAGCGAGCAGGTCACCTGGCTCCAGAACGACCTGAGCGCCACCACCAAGCCGTGCGTGCTGGCCTACTGGCACCGCCCGATGTTCAGCTCCGGCTCCTCGCACGGCAACTTCCCCAACATGCAACCGTTCTGGGACGCGCTGTACGCCGCGCGCGCGGACCTGGTGCTCAACGGCCACGACCACGACTACGAGCGGTTCGCGAAGCAGAAGCCGACCGCCGAGGCCTCGTCGTCGGGGATCCGGGAGTTCGTCGTCGGGACCGGAGGCGCCTCGACGAAGCCCTTCGGCACGATCCGGGCCAACAGCGAGAAGCGCCTGCAGGCACACGGGGTCCTCAAGCTCACCCTGGCCGCGGGTAGCTACTCGTGGCAGTTCGTGCGGGACGACGGCGAGATCCTCGACAGCGGGGGACCGGTCCCGTGTAACTGATCCGCCCCCGGGTGACCGCGCAGGCCTGCCGCGACCGGGCGTGACCTGCCCCGGCGCGGGCCGCCCGATCACCGCTTCGCACGGCCGGCCCGGCCGGCGGGATCCGCCGAACTCATGGAGAAGGGATTTCCACGTGTACCTGTCGACCGCCAGGGTCGCGCCGGTGCCACGGGCGGACGGCCCGATCCGCCGCCTGCTCTCGGGCAACGTGCTCGCGCTGGGCATGGTCAGCCTGGTGACCGACGTGTCCGCCGAGATGGTGACCGCGGTCCTGCCCGCCTATCTCGTGCTGGGGCTGCACTTCAGCATGGTCCAGTACGGCATGGTCGACGGGCTCTACGCCGGGATGACCGCGCTGTTCCGGCTCGGCGGCGGGTACGCGGCCGACCGATGGCGCCTGCGCAAGGCGGTCGCCGGTTTCGGGTACGGGTTGTCGGCCCTGGCCAGGCTCGGCCTGCTCGCCGCGGGGCCGTCCGCCGCGGGGATCGGCGGCGCGCTGGCGGCCGACCGGATCGGCAAGGGGCTGCGCACCCCGCCGCGCGACGCGCTGATCACACTGTCGGTTCCGGCGCCCCTGCTGGGACGGGCCTTCGGGGTCCATCGCACGATGGACGGCGTGGGCGCCTTCCTCGGGCCGCTCGCCGCGCTCGGGGTGCTGGCGCTGGCCGGCTCGGGTCAGGCGTTCTCGGCGGTTTTCGTGGCGAGTTTCTGCGCCGCGGCCCTCGGGGTGCTGCTGCTGGTGCTGTTCGTGCGCGACCGGCGCGAGCCGGTCCCGCGGGCGGAGCGGCGGACCTGGAGCCCGCCGTGGCGGCTGCTCGGAGCCGCGGGGTTCCGGCGGGTGTGGCTGGCCGCCGTCCTGCTCGGCCTGGTCACGGTCGGCGACGGGTTCGTCTACCTGCTCCTGCAGCGCCGCGAGGACCTGCCGATCATGTGGTTCCCCCTGCTGGCGGTGGGGACGAACCTGGCCTACCTGCTGCTGGCGACGCCGATGGGCTGGCTCGCGGACCGGGTCGGCCGCGGTACGACGGTGATGGTGGGATGCGCGGCACTGCTGAGCGTGTACGCGCTGCTGGCGACGGGCGGCGGCACCATCCCGCTGATCCTGCTGCTCTACGGGACCTTCTACGCCGCGACGGACGGGGTGCTGATGGCGTGTGCCGGGCCGGTCGTGCCCGAACGGTGGCGGACCAGCGGGATGGCGGTCGTGCAGACCGGGCAGGCGCTGGCCTACCTGGTCTCCTCGACGGCCTTCGGCACCGTCTGGCAGGTGTGGGGGGCGTCCGCCGCCTGCTGGGCCGCCGCCTGTGGTGCGGCGCTCGCGCTCCCGCTGTGCGGGCGGTGGCTGCGGTGAGGGCCCGGATCGCCGTCGCGGTCGTGGCCACCGTCGTCCTGGTGGGGGTGGCGGTCGGGTTCGCGTGGCTGTCCGGCGGTGCGCGGCCGGCCGCGGCCCCGTCCGCGGCCCCGCCCGGGGCCGCGTCCATGGGAGCCTCCGCCGCCCGGGTGCCGGCCGGGCCCGGCGTGCTGGCGCGCGGCACCGCCGACGGGCCGGAGTACGGCAGGCTCGTCGTCGCGGGGCCGGGCGGGCGCGACGTCCTCGACCTGTCCTGCGTCCGTGCGTACGCGGCGGGTGGCACCGGTGTCTGCCTGCGCGAGGAGGTGGACGCGCCCGGCTCCTACGAGACCGTGGTGTTCGACGCGGACCTGCGGCAGACCTGGTCCAGCCCTTTCGCCGGGGTCCCCAGCCGGGCCAGGGTGTCGGCGAGCGGGCGCATGGTGTCGTGGACCGTGTTCGTCCAGGGCGACTCCTACGCCGGCACCGGTGGGTTCTCCACCCGCTCCGGCGTCCTCGACACCCGCACCGGCACCGTGGTGGGCACCCTGGAGAGCTTCGCCGTCACCCTCGACGGGCGGCCGTACGAGGCCGCCGACGTGAACTTCTGGGGGATCACGTTCGCAGCCGACGACAACCGCTTCTACGCGACCATGTCGACCGGCGGCCGGCCGTACCTCGTGGAGGGCGACTTCGCGGCGCGGCGGGTGCGGACGTTGCGCGAGAACGTGGAATGCCCCTCCCTCTCGCCCGACGGCACCCGGCTGGCGTTCAAGAAACCCCGTCCCGGCGGGACGTGGCGCCTGGCCGTCCTGGATCTGGCGACCATGTCCGAGACCCCGCTGGCCGAGACGCGCGACGTCGACGACCAGCCGGCCTGGCTCGACGACCGCACCGTGATGTACGGCGTGGCGCGGGACGCGCGCCACGCCGACGTCTGGGCCGTCCCGGCCGACGGCGGAGGCCGTCCGCGCCTGCTGGTGCCCGATGCCGAGTCCCCGGCTCCGCTGCGCTGATCCCGTCAGGGGAGCCGTCCCGGTCCGGTCCCGTCGCGGGGTGGATCCGCCATGAGCCAGGTCAGGCCCACCGGCGGTACCGGCCGGGGCAGGCCCAGGGCCTGCGGCAGATCCGCCCGGCTCCGGACGCCGAGCTTGCCGTAGGCGCGCTGCAGGTGGTTGGCGACGGTCCGTTTCGACAGGCCCAGACGCTCGGCGATGGCGTCGTTGGTCATGCCGCCGGCCGCGAGCTCGCACGTCTCGCGCTCGCGCTCGCTCAGCGTCGTCTGCGCCCCGGCGGTCGCCGCCCACGCCGGCCGGTACCCCTCGCACAGCAGGGTCAGGTCGCGACCCCTTATCCGCAGCCGGGCCGCCAGCCGGTCGTCGCCCCGCCCGGCGGCGAACTCGGCCGCGGTCGACACGGCCTCTCGGGCCAGGCTGTTGTATCCCCGCTCCTCCAGGGCGTCCGCCGCGGCGGTCAGGCCGTCGACGTCCCCGCCGACAGCCGCCTGGGCGTGCCGGGCGAACAGGACGAAGAGCTCGCTGTCGCAGTGCCCGGCGGCCTCGTGCAGGGCCTCCGCGACGGGGCGGGAGGGGCGCAGCCGCACCGAGAGGTAGAACGCCTCGACCGCCTTGGTGAACCACCCCGCCGACCGGTAGCGCGCGCCCAGCGAGGCGCCGGCCTCGGCGGCCTCCGCCCGTCCCCCGCCGGCCTGGACGTCGACGCGGATCCTCGCCAGGGCCAGACGGCCGTGCAGGTTCGACGTGGCGGGCAGCCGGCGCGTGATCTCGTCCAGCACCCGGCGGCTCTCCTCGAACCGGCCCACGGCGGCCAGGCAGGCCCCGTACTCGGCGAAGACGTAGACCTGGATCGGGAAGGACACGTGATCGTCGAGGAGCGCGCGGGCCTCCCGGAAGTGGGGCAGCGCCCGGCCCGGCCGCCCCGCCCACACCTCGCAGATGCCCAGCTCGAAGGCGAGCAGCGACGCCTCGGCCGAGGCCTCCCGCTCGACGGCCGTCCGGTAGCCGGAGCGGGCCGCGGCGAACGCCTCGCCGAGCCGGCCGGCCAGGGCGAGGGCCTGCACGTGGCAGGCGGCCGTGGCGGCCCCCATCACGCCCCACACCCGCGGGGCGCCCAGCCGTCCCGCAGTGTAGGCGTCGGCCACCTGCGCGGGCCGGCCGAGATAGATGGTCAGGTAGGCGTGGAGAGGGTCGCAGACGCTCGCGATCACGCCGTCCCGCACCCCGGCGGACAGGGGGGAGAGGTCGACCGAGGAGAGATCCGTCGCGCCGTCGCCGAAGGTGGCCAGCGCCAGTTCGGCGACGGCCAGTTCGGCGGCGGCCTCGCCGTCCAGGAGCCCGGCGGCGCGGGCCCGCCGGACGACCTCCCCGGCCTCGGCCGGGCGCCGCAGGTTCCAGAACAGGTTGAGCGCGCGTAACGCCGCGACCTGGGCGAACTCGCTCGATGGGTCCGTTCCGCCGTCGGCCATGCGTCTGCTCAGCAGATCCTCCGCCTCCTCCGCCTTGTCCTGGGCGACCAGGGCCCGCGCCAGCACGTCGGCGCCTGCCGCGGTGCCGGCGTGGCGTGCCAGCCGCTCGGCCAGCGGAGCGTCGCAGCGCGCCAGCGCGTCGCGGGCGGCGCCCACGACCCGGTCGCCGGGCACCGGATCCCCCGCGGCCAGCTGCCAGGTCACCGCGCGCAACCGTGCCCGGTCCGCCGCGTGAGCGTGGGTCACCGCCCCGGCCAGCGCCCGGTAGACGTCCTGGCGACGGGCGTCGTCGGAACGGGCCCGGACGGCCTCGCCGTACAACGGGTGCCCCATCCGGACCACGAGGTCACGACGGACCCGCTCGACCGTGATCAGAGAGCGCTGTTCGAGTTCCACCAGCACGGACGTGTCGACGAGCGTTTCGATCACCTCGAGGGAGACCGGCTCGGCGTGCGCCACGTACGACAGCGCGCGGGCCTCCTCGCCGGCGCGACCGCCGAGGAGGCCCGCGACCAGGTCGCGCAGCCGGTGCTGGGCCGGCATCTGGCCCCTCCACCGCCACACGTCGCTGACCCGGCGTAAGGTCCCCGAGGCCCGGCAGGCTTCCACGAGGTGCCGCAGGAAAAGCGGGTTACCCCGGGTGGCACGCCACAGCCGGTCGGCGGTGAGCCCGTCGACCGGCCCGTCCAGCGCCGCGGTGAGCAGGGCGCCGGCCGTCGCGCGATCCAGCCCTTCCACCGCCGACGTCTGCACGAACGGCCGGCGCAGCAACGCCACGACGGCCGGCGCGTCCGTGAAACCGGTCCTGGCCGCGGCGAGGACGCGCGCTCCCGCGGTGGCGGCCAGGTGCTGGACCAGGGCGACGGACACGTCATCGAGGTGGTGCACATCGTCGATGACCACGACACACGGGCGGCCCCCGGCGGCTTCGCGCAGCGCGCCGGCGGCCGCGGCGAAGACGTTCGCCGTGTCCCGGTGGATCTGTTCGGGCAGCAGGGCCGCCATCGTCGCGAACGGCAGACCGTTCGAGGCCTCGGCCCCGGCCGTCACCACGACGTGCATGCCCTCACCGCGGCAGCGGAGCACGACCGAGTCCAGCATCCGGGACTTGCCGACCCCGGCCTCGCCGACGAGGAGAACGCCGGGCTCGCCCTGCCGCCCGAGCTGGGCCACGGTGGCCCGGATCTCGGCCGCCCGCCCGACGAAGGGCCAGACGGAGCGGGCCGTCCGGGTGCCGCAGCCGTCTTCGTCCGGCGGTTCCTCCTTCCACCTGTCGTCGTACGGACTTTCCCGTGCGTGGTCGTACGGACTCTCCCGCGTGTCGCCATACAGACGCACAGGGCCTCCCTCATCACCGCCGGACGTTAACCCGAGGGCGGGTTTTCCCCACGAAAATGACGACGAAC
Source organism: Streptosporangium fragile (assembly GCF_039534445.1). Taxonomy (NCBI): domain Bacteria; kingdom Bacillati; phylum Actinomycetota; class Actinomycetes; order Streptosporangiales; family Streptosporangiaceae; genus Streptosporangium; species Streptosporangium fragile. Next base: position 175,230 of record NZ_BAAAVI010000003.1, read on the forward strand.
ATGAATAATCCACCTCACGAGCGCCGGGAGAACACCGCCGAAAGACGGCGGGTACGGGACCACAACCGCGTCATGGCCCGGCACGGAAAGACCAATCGGCGAAGGAGCCGCCAGATGGGGACGGGAACGCACCCGGCCGTTCCGAGGCCATGATCGGGAGCACCGGGGTCGCCGCCGACCGGGAGGACGCCGCGGAATGGCCCGTGGTCGGCCGGGAGGAGGAAACACGCGAGATCCTGGCGGCGCTGGCGCTGCCCTCGGGGTCGGGGGTGCTCCTCACCGGCGAGCCCGGGGTGGGCAAGACCCGCCTCGCGGATCTCGTCCTCGACCGGTGCGCCGGGATGGGAGCCCTGATCGTCCGCGGCGCCGCCACCGAGGCCACCAGGAACATCCCCGGGGTGGGGGTCGCCGGCCTGCACATCGCCGCCGGGCCGGCCGGCCGCCCCTTCCCCGGCCTTCCCGGCGGTGCCCCGGCCGGTCGGATCGTGCTCAGCATCGACGACGCCGACCAGCTCGACGCCTCGTCGGCGGCCGTCGTCGGAGACCTCGTCCGGACCCTGGACGCCAAGCTGCTGCTCACCGCGCGCACCGGCGCGCGCTTCGCCGAGCCACTCGCCCGGGGGCCGCTGACCGTGCTGCCGCTGGCGAACCTGTCCCGCGCCGTGGTCCTCCGCCTGCTCACCCATGTCCTGGACGGTCCGGTCGACGGGCTCACCGCCGACCTGCTGTGGCGGATCACCCGCGGCAACCCGCTGCTGTTGCGGCGTGCCGTCGGCATGGGGCTCGACACCGGAGACCTGGCCCGGGTACGTGAGGTCTGGTGCTGGCGCGGATCACCCGCCGGCCACCCCCGCCTGCGTGAGCTCGTCACCGCCGACCTCGCCACGTTCGACGGGACGGAGTCGAGGGCGCTGGAGTACGTCGCCCTGGCGGGCTCCCTCCCGCGGGAGACCTTCGAGCGCCTGGCCGGACCGGAGACCGTCAACGGCCTGTCGCACCGGGCCGTCATCGTCCTCACCTCCCGAGGGGGAGCGGACGAGGTCGCCATGTCCCATCCGTTCCACCGGCAGGCCCTGCTCGCCGGGCTCGGCCCCTTGCGCCGCCGGCAGAGATACCGGGAGCTGGTGGCCGCCGACGAGGCGGGCGGCTCTGACACCGGTGACCCGGCCGCGGTGCTGTGGCGGCTGGAGGCCGGCCTCGACGTGCCGGCGTCACAGGTGATCGCCGCGGGCCGGCTCGCGCTCGCCTCGGGGCATTCCGCACTTGCCGAGGATCTCGCTCATCACGTTCCCGGCTCGCCGGGCGCGGTCCTCCGGGCCCAGTCGCTGATCGCCCGGGGACGGGCGGCGGACGGTGAACGCCTGCTGGCCGACCACGGGGGAGACAGCGCCGAGACGATCGCGCTGCGCTCGCTGAACCTGTTCTGGGGCCTCAGCCGGACTGCCGACGCGCACGCGGAGATCGCGCGGGCACGGGCTTCGGGCACGACCTGGTCCGCGGACCTCGGCGTGGCCGAACTCGCGCTGGCGCTCTTCACCAGGACCGTCCCGCCGGAGACGCGGGGTACCGGCCGCTCGGACGTGCGGGGTCCTGCCCCGCCGGAGACCCGGCGGGGTCGCTCCGTGGCGCGGCCCGACCCTGTGCCGCGGCCCGACCGCGAGACGCTGAACCCGCTGGTCGCCGATGCCGCCACGGCGCTGTGGGCCTACCGGCTCACCTTCCGCGGCAGACCCGCGCAGGCGGCCGAGACCTTCGACCGCGGGCTGCTGGAACTGCCGACGCGGTGGCCGGCCATGCGGGGGTCGACCGCGGCCTGCCAGGTCCACGCGCTCGTGCTGGCGGGCAGGCTCCGCGAGGCACTCCCTCTCGTCGAGACCTACTACGAGGAGTCCGTACGGCGCGCGGAGCCATCCGAGGTCGCCATCGTCGGGCACGTGCGAGGCCACTGCTGGATGTGGGCGGGCCGGCCGGGACGGGCGATCGCCCCGCTGCGCGAGGCCCGGGCGCTGGTCGACGAGCACACGCCGTTCCCGCTGCGGGTCTTCGTCTTCTGCGAGTACGCCGTGTGCATCGCCGTCCTCGGACGCCCCGAGGAGGCGTTCCAGGAGCTCGACCAGCTCCGCGCGCTGATCCCCGACGATCTCGGCCTGCGTGACAGGCTGGAGTTCAGCCGGATCCGGCTGCTCGCCCACTCCGGGCGGCCCGCCCACGCCGCCGACCTCGCCGACCGGCTCGCCGACCGCTACCTGCGCGACTCGCGGCTCACCACCGGCGTCGAGTGCGCCTACTACCACGCCCGGCTCCGCCCCTCGCCCCGGGCGGCCGCCCGCCTCCGCGAGGCCGCGGGAGCCTGCGACAGCCCGCTCTTCGAGCTCTTCGCCGACCACGCCGAGGCACTGGCCGCGCGGAACGGCCCGGCGCTGCGCGGGCTCGCCGACCGGTTCGCCGAACTCGGCTATGCGGGACTGGCCCTGGAGACCGCGGGCGCGGCGCCGGGCGGCGGTCGCGCGGCGCGGCGGCGCCTGGACGACCTCGCCGAACGCTGCGACGGCTTCCGGCCCCCGTGGCTCCCGCCGCCCACCGGGTCGTCCCCGCCGTCCTCCTCCCGGAACTCCTCCCTGACCAGCCGGGAACGGGAGGTGTGCGAGCTGGCGGCGGCGGGGCTCAGCAACCCCGCCATCGCGGAGAACCTCGGCGTCTCGGTGCGGACCGTGACCAACCTGCTGGCGAAGGCCTACGACAAGCTGGGCGTGCGCAGCCGGCGGCAGCTCGGCGCCGCGCTCCCGCCGTCCCCGGCCCGCGAGAGCGCCGCAGGCACCACCGGGCCCCGGTAGCCGGAGCGATCCGGCCGGTGTTCCGTTCGCGTGCCCCGGGCCGGAGCCGGTCAACGCTCGGTGATCACTCCGCAGGCGATGCGGCCGCCGGAGTCGCCGGTCTTCCGGGTGGTCTCGTCGGGGCCGTCCTCACCGTAGCGTTCGGGGATGTTGGCCTGGTTGTCCGGCAGGGCGTGGATGACGATGGAGCTGCCGTCGCCGTCGAGGAGCTGCTCCACCGTGAAGCGGTCGGTCACGGCGACGATCCTGCCGGTGCCGTCCTCGTTGACCAGGAGGTCGGGCAAGTCCCCGGAGTGGGCGGGGTGGTCTTCCGGACGGAGGCTGAAATGATCACCTGCGCTGTGGAAGGGGCTTCCGGTCTTCGGGTCGGTCGCCCGGGGGTCGCAGACGCCCTTGGCGTGGATGTGGAAGCCGTGGTAGCCGGGAGGCAGATCCCTGACGACGACCGCGACCCTCGTCCTGCCCTCCTCCAGACTCCTGACGCGCAGCCTGCCGACCTCCTCGCCCTCCGCGTTCTTGATCACCGCACGGGCTCGGGGGCCGGAGGCCCCGGGCGGGTTCCGCGTCTCCGCCGGGCCCGGAGATCCGGGCGGGCTCGGTGTCGCCGGCGGGGTCGGTGTCCCGGCCGGGCTCGGTGTCCCGGCCGGGGCCGGCGAGCCCGAGCGGCCCGGCGTCGCCTCGGCCGAGATGATCGGGCCGCCGGCCATCCCCGTGCCGAGCGCGCCCAGCACGATGACCAGCCCCAGACGGGTTGTGCGAAGCGTCATGAGAATCCCCCGTGATCTCGTTCGCCCTTCCGCGGTGCAGGGGAACCCCGATGGTTCCCCCACCTCCGAGTATGAGAAGGCGACCGGGCGCCCCGGATACCGGGGGTGACCGTCGGGTCGCGCCGGGTGAGCCACCCGTGGGGCCCGGCCCCCGGTCCGGGGGCCGGGGGAGGATCAGCTGCCGCGCTTGGCGCGGGCCGCGGTGCGGCCCCGGGTCGCGGCGTCGAGGACGACCTTGCGGATGCGCACCGTCTCGGGCGTGATCTCCACGCACTCGTCATCACGGATGAACTCCAGCGCCTGCTCCAGGGAGAGCAGCCGCGGCGGGATGACCTTCTCGGTCTCGTCCGCCGTGGAGGAGCGCATGTTGGTGAGCTTCTTCTCCTTGGTGATGTTCACGTCCATGTCGTCGGAGCGCGAGTTCTCACCGACGATCATGCCCTCGTACACCTCGGTGCCCGGGGAGACGAACAGCACGCCCCGCTCCTGCAGGTTGAGCATGGCGAACGCGGTCACCGGGCCGGAGCGGTCGGCGACCAGGGAGCCGTTGTTGCGGGTGCGCAGCTCGCCGAACCAGGGCTCGTACGACTCGAACACGTGGTGCGCCAGGCCGGTGCCGCGGGTCTCGGTCAGGAACTCGGTCCGGAAGCCGATCAGACCGCGGGCCGGGACCACGAACTCCATCCGGATCCAGCCGGTGCCGTGGTTGGTCATGTGCTCCATGCGGCCCTTGCGGACGGCCAGGAGCTGGGTGACGGCCCCGAGGTACTCCTCCGGGCAGTCGACGGTCAGGCGCTCGACGGGCTCGTGCACCTTGCCGTCGATCGTCTTGGTGACGACCTGCGGCTTGCCGACGGTCAGCTCGTAACCCTCGCGGCGCATCTGCTCCACCAGGATGGCCAGCGCCAGCTCGCCGCGGCCCTGGACCTCCCAGGCGTCGGGGCGGTCGGTCGGCAGGACGCGCAGCGACACGTTGCCGATGAGCTCCTTGTCGAGGCGGTCCTTGACCATGCGGGCGGTGACCTTGGCGCCCTTGACCTTGCCGACCAGCGGCGAGGTGTTGGTGCCGATGACCATCGAGATGGCGGGCTCGTCCACGGTGATCAGCGGCAGCGGGCGCGGGTCTTCGGGGTCGGCCAGCGTCTCACCGATCATGATGTCCGGGATGCCGGCGATCGCGATGATGTCACCGGGGCCGGCCGACTCGGCGGGCTTGCGCTCCAGCGCCTCGGTCATCAGCAGCTCGGTGATCTTCACCCTCTGGATGGTGCCGTCGGTGCGGCACCAGGCGACCTGCTGGCCCTTGGAGATGGTGCCCTGGTGGACGCGGCAGAGCGCGATCCGGCCCAGGTAGGAGGAGGCGTCGAGGTTGGTGACGTGCGCCTGGAGCGGGGCCGACGGGTCGTAGGTCGGCGCCGGGATCGTCTCCTTGATGGCCTGGAACAGGGGCTCCAGGTCCTCCGAGTCGGGCATCCCGCCGTCCTCGGGGCGGTTCAGCGAGGCGCGGCCGGCCTTGGCCGAGGCGTAGACGATCGGGAAGTCGATCTGCTCCTCGGTGGCGTCCAGGTCCATGAAGAGCTCGTAGACCTCGTCCACGACCTCCTTGATCCGGGCGTCGGGGCGGTCGACCTTGTTGATGCACAGGATGACCGGCATCTTGGCGGCGAGCGCCTTGCGCAGCACGAACCGGGTCTGCGGCAGCGGGCCCTCGGAGGCGTCGACGAGCAGCACGACGCCGTCCACCATCGACAGGCCCCGCTCCACCTCGCCGCCGAAGTCGGCGTGGCCGGGGGTGTCGATGATGTTGAGCGTCATGTCGCCGTGCTTGACCGCGGTGTTCTTCGCGAGAATGGTGATGCCCTTCTCGCGCTCGAGGTCGTTGGAGTCCATGACACGGTCGTCGACGTCCTGGTTGGCGCGGAAGGCGCCGGACTGCCAGAGCATGGCATCCACGAGAGTGGTCTTGCCGTGGTCGACGTGCGCGATGATCGCGATGTTCCGCAGGTCATCGCGGCTGTTCAGAGGCATGATGGAGTCTCACTCTGTGATCGTGGAGGCTGGCCGCGGACGTGCGGCCCCTCCATTTTAGTTGATGTGTGTAATCGCTCTCACGCCCTCGCCGTGGGAAGTGCGCCAATTCACCTCGCCGTCACGCCGGCGCACCGTGCCGGGACGGAGGTGGCCGGACCGGGGCGGCCGCGATCCGCGGTCGACGTGTCGGCGCGGTGACGGTGTGCCGGCGCGGCGGGAGTGAAGGCGTACTGAAGGGTGAAGGCGTGGTGAGGGGTGAAGGTGTGGTGAGGGTGCGCCGGCGCGGCAAGGGGGTGAAGGCGGGCATGTCACGGACGGGCGGGGCATGACCGGCCACCGCGTGATCCCTAAGCTCGGAGGCATGCCGCAGCCCGGACGCACCCCCCTCGCGCCGTCGTTCCCCGTCACGCTCAGGACCGATGACAACGTGCGGATCGACGCCGCGCACACCCCGTCGCGCGGGGCGGAGGACCTCGGGATCGTCCTGGCCCACGGGTTCACCGGCTCGCTCAGGGAGCGTCCGACGCGCCGGATCACCCACGTGCTCAGCGGGTTCGGCGGGGTGGTCTCGTTCGACTTCCGCGGCCACGGCCGCTCCGGGGGCGAGTCGACCGTGGGAGACCGGGAGATCCTCGACCTCGACGCCGCGGTGCGCCACGCGCGGACGATCGGCTACGCCAGGGTGACCGTCGTCGGCTTCTCCATGGGCGGGGCGGTCGCCCTGCGGCACGCCGGGGTGCTGGGCGGGGTGGACGCGGTGGCGGCGGTGAGCGCCCCCGCCCGGTGGTACTACCGGGGGACCCGGCCGATGCGCCAGGTGCACTGGGCGATCGAACGGCCCGCCGGGCGGCTGGCCGCGCGCCTGGGCAAGCGGACACGGATCAAGAAGGGCGCGTGGGATCCGGTGCCGCTGGCGCCGTACGAGGCCGCCGCGCGGATCTCGCCGACGCCGCTGCTGGTGGTGCACGGCGACGCGGACGCGTTCTTCCCGCTCGACCACGCGTACCAGATCCACGGGGCGGCGGCCGAGCCGAAGGAGCTGTGGATCGAGCCCGGATACGGCCACGCGGAGTCGGCGGCCACGCCGGAGCTGATCCGCCGCATCGGGCGGTGGCTCCGCCTCCGGGCCTGACCCCCCGAAGGTGTTTACTCCTGTTGACGGCGGTGATGTGACGGCGGTGCGCCGTGACGGGAAAGGGCAGTTGCGTATGCGGAGCATCTACGTGGCCGGCCTCGGGCGCGGCGATGGCAGACAGATCGTCGAGCTCGGGCTGATGGAGCTGCTCACCCGGCGGGTCGACCGCACCGGGGTGTTCCGGCCGATCACCGGCGTGGGCGAGGACCGGACGCTCGAACTCCTCACGGCCAGATACCGCCCCGCCGCCTCGGCGGCGGGGGTCAGCGCCGAGGACGCCGCGGAGATCTACGCCGAGCTGGGCGCCGAGGAACTCGTCTCCCGGCTGGTCGCCCGCTTCCACACCCTGGAGCGCGAGTGCGACGCGCTGCTGGTGCTGGGCAGTTCCTTCGACACCGACGACCTCCCGCGCGAGCTGGCGTTCAACGCCCGCCTCGCCGCCGAGTTCGGCGCCCCGGTGATCGTGGTGGTGGGCGCGCACGGCGACCGCGCCGAGGAGATCGTCACCGAGATGCGCACCGGCTACCAGGTCTTCTCCGACCTGGGCAGCACGGTGCTCGCGGTGGTGGCCAACCGGGTGCCGGAGGGTGTGGCCATCGAGTGCGACCTGCCGGTGCCCTGCTACGTCATCCCGGAGCACCTCTCGCTGTCGGCGCCGACCGTCGGCCAGGTGGCGCAGGCCGTGGACGCCAAGCTGATCCAGGGCGACGACGACAGCCTCCGCCGCGACGTGCTCGGGTTCGTTTTCGGCGGGGCCACGCTCCCGGTGTTCCTGGAGCATCTGGTGGACGGGGCGCTGGTGATCACCCCGGGTGACCGGTCGGACCTGCTGCTGGTCTCGCTCGCCGCCGAGGCCGCCGGCACGGTCCGGCCGTCCGGGGTGGTGCTGACGGCGGGGGAGGAGCCCCCCGAGTCGGTGCGGGCGCTCACGGCGAGCCTGGCCCCCGGCGTCCCGGTGCTGGCGGCCGAGGCGAACAGCTTCACCGTGGCCACCACCCTCGCCGGGCTGGAGGGAAGGCTCACCGCCGACAACCCCCGAAAGATCGAGACGGCCCTGGGCCACTTCGAGACCCACGTGGACACCGCGGGCCTGGCCGACCGCATCGAGCTGGCCCGGTCCGAGCGGGTCACCCCGATGATGTTCGAGCACACCCTGCTGGAACGGGCGCGGGCCGACCGGCGGCACATCGTCCTGCCGGAGGGGGAGGAGGACCGCATCCTGCGCGCCGCCGACGTCCTCCTGCGGCGCGGCATCGTCGACCTCACCCTCCTGGGCCGCGAGGACGTGGTCCGGCGGCGGATCGGCGACCTCGGCCTGGACCTGGGGGAGGCGGCCGTCGTCGACCCGCTGGTCTCGCCGCTGCGGGAGTCCTTCGCCCGGGAGTACGCCGAGCTGCGGGCGCACAGGGGCATGACCATGGAGCGGGCCATGGACGTCGTCACCGACGTCAACTTCTTCGGCACGATGATGCTCCACCGCGGGCTCGTGCACGGCATGGTCTCCGGCGCCGCACACACCACGGCCGCCACGATCCTGCCCGCCTTCCAGATCATCAAGACGGTTCCGGACACCTCGATCGTCTCCTCGGTGTTCTTCATGTGCCTGGCCGACCGGGTGCTCGTCTACGGCGACTGCGCGGTCAACCCCGACCCGGACGCCGAGCAGCTCGCCGACATCGCGATCTCCTCGGCCCGTACGGCGAAACGGTTCGGGGTCGACCCGAGGATCGCGATGCTCTCCTACTCCACCGGGAAGTCCGGCAGCGGCGCCGACGTCGACAAGGTCCGGGCCGCCACCGCCCTGGTCGCGGAGCGGGCGCCCGACCTGCTGGTGGAGGGGCCGATCCAGTACGACGCCGCGGTCGACGCCCGGGTCGCCGCGGCCAAGCTGCCCGGCTCGCAGGTCGCCGGCCGGGCCACCGTGCTGATCTTCCCCGACCTCAACACCGGCAACAACACCTACAAGGCCGTGCAGCGCTCGGCCGGGGCCGTCGCGGTCGGGCCGGTCCTGCAGGGGTTGCGCAGGCCGGTCAACGACCTGTCGCGCGGAGCCCTGGTCACCGACATCGTCAGCACCGTCGCCATCACCGCCATCCAGGCCCAGGAGGTCGCCTCGTGAGTCGTGTCCTGGTGCTCAACTCCGGGTCCTCCTCCGTGAAGTACCAGCTCCTGTCGGGAGACGAGCGGTTCACCGCGGCCACCGTCGAGCGATCGGCGGCCGGCCTGGTCGAGCGGATCGGCGAGCCCGGATCCCCGGTGCCCGACCACAAGGCGGCGCTGGAGGCCGTGGCCGACCGGCTCGCCGGCGAGGGCCTCGGCCTCGACTCCCCGGAGCTGACCGCGATCGGGCACCGGGTGGTGCACGGCGGCACGACGTTCACCCGGCCCACGCTGATCACCGACGAGGTGGTCGAGCGGATCGAGGAGCTCGTCCCGCTCGCCCCCCTGCACAACCCGGCCAACCTGGCGGGCATCGAGGTCGCCCGGCGGCTCCGTCCCGACCTGCCTCAGGTCGCCGTCTTCGACACCGCCTTCCACGCCACCATCCCCCCGGCCGCGGCCACGTACGCGATCGACCGTGAGGTGGCCGCGCGGCTGGGCGTGCGGCGCTACGGCTTCCACGGCACCTCCCACGCCTACGTCTCGCGCGAGGCGGCCCGGCTCGCGGGCGGGCCGGAGGCCAACGTGATCGTCCTGCATCTCGGCAACGGCGCCAGCGCCTCCGCGGTCTCCGCCGGGCGGTGCGTCGACACCTCCATGGGCATGACCCCGCTGGAGGGGCTCGTCATGGGTACCCGCAGCGGCGACCTGGATCCGGCGGCCATCCTCCATCTCGGCCGCGCGGGAGGGATGTCGCTCGACGAGATCGACGATCTCCTCAACCGCCGCAGCGGCATGCTCGGCCTCTGCGGCGACAACGACATGCGCACCGTGACGGCGCGGGTGGCCGCCGGAGACCCGGACGCCGAGCTGGCCCTGTCGGTCTACTGCCACCGGCTCCGCAAGTATGTCGGCGCCTACTACGCGGTCCTCGGCACGGTCGACGTCATCGCCTTCACCGGGGGCGTGGGGGAGAACTCCGCGCAGGTCAGGGCGCTGGCGCTGGCCGGTCTGGAAGCCCTCGGCATCCGCGTCGACCCCGACCGCAACGCGCGGAACGAACGGCTCGTCTCCGCCGACGGCTCCGCCGTCAAGGTCGCGGTGATCCGCACGGACGAGGAGTTCGAGATCGCCCGCCAAACTCTTGAGGTCGTATCTCGAACCAACGGCGGATAATACTCGTCTACTTACAGCGGATGGATGAGAACCGCCGGGAGAAGTCCAGGGGACACGGATCGTCACGCGGCGATTTCCGTGGGACATACTTCGCGTAGTCGAGCGGCGGCCCAGCGTCGCGGGGGCGCGCTGGGTCGCCCGTCCACCCACGGGCGTGCTCGTACGGCTCGGGCCGAGCCGTACGAGCACACCTCGCCCGGCCGCGGCCGGACATCGACGTGATCAGCCCATGCGGGCGATCGACTTGTACTCCAGGAAGGACGCCAGCCCCTCGGGGCCCAGCTCGCGGCCGAGGCCGCTGCTCTTGTAGCCGCCGAAGGGCGAGCTGTTCTCGATCATGAAGAGGTTGACGCCGTAGGTGCCGGTGCGTACCTGGCGGGCCACCTCCATGCCGTGCTCGGTGTCGGCGGTCCAGACCGTCCCGGCCAGGCCGTAGTCGCTGTCGTTGGCGATCCGGATCGCGTCGGCCTCGTCCTCGTACGGGATCACCGCCAGGACCGGGCCGAAGATCTCCTCGCGGGCGATGCGCATCTCGTTGGTCGCCCCGGCGAAGACGGTCGGGGCGACGTACCAGCCGCGGTCGTAGGGGCGCTCCAGGCCGCCCACGACGGGCTTGGCGCCCTCGTCGATACCGATCTTGATGTAGTTCTCCACGCGCTCCTGCTGTCGCTTGGCGACCAGGGGGCCGATGCCCGTGGCCGGGTCGGCCGGGTCGCCCACCGGCATGCCCCGGACCATCGACGCGACCGCGTCCACGACCTCTTCGTAACGGTTCCGGGAGGCCAGGATGCGGGTCTGGGCGACGCAGGCCTGGCCGTTGTTCATCAGCGAGGCGATCGACAGGAAGCCCATCGCGGAGGGCAGGTCGCAGTCGTCCAGGATGATCGCGGCGGACTTGCCCCCGAGCTCCAGGGTGCAGCGCTTCAGCTGCTCGCCGCAGATCGCCGCGATGCGGCGTCCGGCGGCGGTGGAGCCGGTGAAGGCGACCTTGTCCACGCCCGGGTGGGAGACCAGGTGCTCGCCCGCCTCGCGCCCGGCGGCGACGATGTTGACGACGCCGTCCGGGATGCCCGCCTCTTTGACCATTTCGGCCAGCAGGTACGCGTCGAGAGGGGTCTCGGGCGCGGGTTTGATCACGAGCGTGCAGCCCGCGACGAGAGCGGGGGCCAGCTTGATCATGATGACGAACTGCGGGACGTTCCACGGCACCACCGCGGCGACCACGCCGACCGGCTCGCGGCGGACGACCACGGGTCCGAAGGTGCCGGGCCGCTCCTCCTCGACGGGGAACGTCGCGCCGAGCCCGGCGTAGTACTGCAGCATGCCGAGGGGTTGGGGGGCCTGCGCCATCTGGGAGAAAGTGATCGGGGAGCCCATCTCCAGTGTGATGATCTCGGCCATCTCCGCCTGGCGGCTCGCGTAGATCTCGGCGAGCTTGCCGACGACGGCCGCGCGCTCCGCCATCGTCATCCGGGGCCATGGCCCGTGGTCGAACGCCTGGCGGGCGGCGGCCACCGCCCGGTCCATGTCGGCGGCGGTGCCGTCGGGGACCCGGCCGACGATCTCCTCGGTGTGGGGGGAGACGACGTCGATGGTGCCGGTGCCCGCGGGGGCCACCCAGTCGCCCCCGATGAAGAGCGTGTCGTGCTGGCGCATGATGTGTTGCCTCCTGGTGGGCGGGCCAGAGTCAGTACTTGAGCGAATGCTTGCTTGATGCCATGTGGACAAGTGTCATCCGAGGGGTGGGACGCCACAAGCCCTACCGCTGGTTGAGACCGAATCATGTTCTGTCCGGGATGGCAAGGTCCGCCGGGGATGGCGCCGGGGCTGGGTCCCGGCAGGGCCGGGGGAGGGGGCGCCGATAGTGCCGACACCCGCTACCGCAGGCGACTCCGGTGACGGTATGTGCGAGGATTGACAAGAGTTGCTGTTGTGATATGTCAGGCAATATTTACTTAAAACACCCAAACTGGCGGATAGTTCGTCAATAGTGCGTGAGTTCTCTTGTTCCGGTGGCGAGCATCAAGATCGTCTTCTATAGTTTCGCTCCGTCCACGAGGGGGCTCTGGAGGTGAGCGAAGCGTGAGACCGGCTCGCTCAGCGATGCTGCTCGCCGTGATCGCCGGACTGGTCCTGTCCCCGGCCGTCGCCGGGGCCGCCCCCCAGTCCACCGCCGTACTCAACCCCGAGGCCGAGCTGAAGAAGCTGACCCTCGAAGCCAAGAAACTCAACGAGCGCTATCGCGGCCAGGTCCAGAGCCTGGAGGAGACCCGCGTCCAGGCGAGCAAGGCCACCGCGAACGCCAAGAGCCTGAAGAGGGCCCTGGCCAACGCCGAGACCGACATCGTGCGCTTCGCCCAGACCACCTACATGGGCGGCCCCCTCGACGGCGCCAACCTGCTCAGCTTCCAGGGCGACGCCTCCCTCGCCCTCAGCCAGGCCGCCACCATGTCCTACCTGGCCAGCCAGCGCGCCACCCAGCTCAATCGGGTCAAGGACCTCATCAAGCGCGCCGAGACCGCGGAGAAGACCGCCGAAGAGAAGATCGTCAAGCTCAAGAAGGACATCGCCGACCTCAAGAAGCAGCGGGCCCGCATCGAGAAGCTCCTGGCCAAGTACGGCTTCCAGACCCCCAGCGGCAACGGGGGCCTGACCCCCCGCACGGTCACCATGCGCAACCTGGTGCTGCAGAGCTTTCCCATGCCCTACGGCTACGGCTGCCTGCGCCCCGGCGACCCCGGCGACCACGGCAGCGGCCGGGCCTGCGACTTCATGATGAGCACCGGCGGCCGCGTCCCCACCGCGGAAGCCCTGGAACGTGGCAACCGCCTCGCCCAGTGGGCCATCGACAACGGCAACCGCCTCGGCGTCATGTACATCATCTGGCAGCAGAAGTACTACGACGTGCGCACCGGCGCCGGCTGGCGGATGATGTCCGACCGCGGCGGCAACACCGCCAACCACATCGACCACGTGCACATCTCGATGTTCTGAACCGGTAGGTCGCTGACCTGCGGTGATCCCGTCACGGATGGTTCTCGGGGCACATCCGGGGCACATCGGCCCGTCGCCCACGCGTCCTCGACGGCCTGCCTCATGCGGTCCTCGCCGGAGCCCTAGACCGCGTAGACGGGGGCGAGGTCGACGAATATGCGGTAGTCCGTGATCAGGCCGTCGTCACGGGTGCGCCAGATCGATACGGCTACGACGCTGACATCCTTGCCGTCGAGCCGCCGGTAGGTCACCTCCGTCTCGGCGATGATGTCGGCGTCCACCTGCCAGTTCCTGACGATCCGGTGCCGCAGGCCGCCGATGGTGGAGAAGAACGCCCGCAACCCGGCGGCGATGGCCTCGCGTCCCGCCATCGGCTCGGCATTGCCGAACACCAGCGTGGCGTCCTCGGCCAGCAACCGCACGAACCCGCCGGGGTCGAACGAGTCGACTGACTGGAAAACGCGGCGCACCACATCGTCGGTCATGCCGATCCTTCCTCACACGGTCGGGATCACTGGTGGGGACGATACGGGGCGAAGGGCGACGCGCAACTATCGCCAAGGTGGGTATCTCATCGCCGCAAGGCTCGCCGAAGTTCTCCGAACCTGTGGCGTGGCATCGTGGTCGGGCCCGGCGCGGTGGCCATTCGGAATCACTCAGATCGAGGAGGGCAGGGCGCATCCAGGGCACATGGGCACGAAAAAGCGCGAAACGATGAGAACCCGCGAACGCCGGAAGCGCGGCTCGGCAGGGGCGTCAGGTGATCACCACAGGCCGGCCGTCACGACGGATCAGATCCCGATCGTCTGGGCGGCCGGGCTTCCGGCCCGTGGAAACGGCGCCCGGGAAGGTGCCGCCCCGTCAGGACGACGTGCAGGTGGTCCCCTCCGCCCGGACGTTCGGGTGGCCGGGGTAAGCCCACTGGCACACGTTCGCCATGTTGACCGGCGTCCCACCGGGGCCGTAGCACCAGTAGTTGCCCGGGCCGCCCCCGACGCCGACGTATCCCTGACTCCGGCAGTAGCCGTTCATGTCGCTCGCGGACACGGTTCCGAGCACCTTCGGGCCCGGAGGCTGTTCTCGTCCGCCTGATCGTGGCTGCTCCTCCGGGTCCGATGGCGGCGGCTCCTCCGCGTTCGACGGGGATGGCTGCCTCCCCGCGTCCGACGGTGAGGGTGGGTTCCCCGTGTCCGATGGTGAGGGCCGCTTCCCGGACGCCGAAGGCCTCGCGCGCTCCGGGGCCGGCGTGTCGTCCGGGCGTTGCGGGCTCTGCCGCCCGGTGTCGGCCTTCGGGGTTTTCCGGGGCCGGGCGGACGGTGATTCGGTCTGGCCCGCCGTGGTGTCGGCCGGGCTGGGCGGCGCCGGGGTGTCACCGGAGGGCGGTCCGGAACGCGGCACCCGTGACGCGTTGAAGTCGCCCCCTCCCCGGTCGGAGGGGACGACGGAGTAGACGATGCCCAGAGCCGCGAGCAGGGTGAGGACCGCGGCGCCGGCCAGGGCGGAAGAGCGGTGGCGTCCGACGCCGCCGACCGGTGTCCGGTCCTCCCCGTCTCCGTGGCCCGCCCCGTCGCCGGGCTCGCTGACCGGCGGGTTTCCGGTTTTCCGGGCCGGACCGGGTGGGCCGGTCTGCCGGGCGGGGCCGGGTGGATCGCTTTGCCGGGCCGGACCGGGTGGGCCGGTCTGCCAGGACGGGCCGGGCAGGCCGCGCAGGCCGTCCACGACCGCCGCGGCGGTGGGCCGCCGGGCCGGGTCCTTGGCCAGGCAGGCGCGGACGATGGCGCCGAGCCGCCCGTCCAGCCCGTCGAGGTCCGGCTGGTCCTGGAGGATCGACCGCATGACCGCGGGGATCGAGTCACCGCCGAAGGCCCTTCTCCCGGTGGCGGCGAAGACCATGGTCGCCCCCCAGGCGAACAGGTCGACCGCGGGCCCGGTCCCGTCACCCGCGATCTGCTCGGGCGCCATGTAGCCGGGGCTGCCCACGACCTGGCTGGTGATGATCGACCGGCTGGCGTCCAGTGCCCGGGCGATCCCGAAGTCGATCACCACCGGGCCGTCCGGGCCGAGCAGGACGTTGCCCGGCTTGAAGTCCCGGTGGACCACACCCGCCTGATGGATCGCGGCCAGCGCCGTCGCGGTGTTGAGCGCCAGCCGTTCCAGCGCCGCCCCGCTGCGCGGGCCGGTGTCGCGCACCGACTCCTGCAGTGACGGCCCGTCCACGAATTCGCTGACTATGTAGGGTTGCTCGTTCACGAAACCGCTGTCGAGCACTTTCGCCGTGCAGAACAGGGCCACCCGCTTGGCGATTTCGACCTCGCGCAGAAAGCGGGCCCGGGCCGTTTCGTCGATGGCCAGGTGCGGGTGGAGCAGCTTTATCGCCACTCGCCGCCCCGGGGCCGCGCTACCCACGTAAACCGTGCCCTGACCGCCGACGCCGAGCCGGCCCTCAAGACGGTACGGCCCCACCGCTTTCACATCCGAGGGCAGCAGAGTCACCCACTCGGGCACATGTCCTCCAGCGTCGAACGGGCGGGATCCTGGCTGTGGCCACCCTCTGAACGGCGGTTGCGCGGGGCCCGGCGCACAGCGGCGGTGGGACCACGGCCGTACCTCGTCTCTCACGAAGGTCGTGCTCGGAGAGCAAATAGACAGTATCGTCTTTTTGAAATGGGCAACAGGCCGTAGACGCGCCGAGTCCGTCGACGGAGCGGATCCGAAGCCACGAGCCCGCCGGTGGAGCGGCCCCGGCCCCTCGGGTCAGGCGCGGCCCGTGCCCGCGCCGAAGGCGCCGCAGTCCCAGAGGGTGCGGACATGGGCGATCAGCTGGGGGGCCACGGCGCGCAGCCCCGCACGGTCGTTCTCCGCGACCGGGATCGTGACGAGAGCGCTGGTGGCGGCGACGAGCATGCGGCAGGTCAGCAGGCCCTGATCGTCGGTGATCCCCAGGGCGTCGGCGTAGAAGGAGGCCATGAACGCGTTGAGCTCGCGGCGACGGGCTACGGCCTCCGGGCCTGCGGCGTAGACCTCGACCAGGTAGACGCGGGTGTAGGGCCACTCCGCCTCGAGTGCTTCGAGGTAGACGGTGACGGCCCGCTCGTAGCCTTCCATCGGGTCACCGCCCGTGCCGGATGTCTCGATCGCACCCATGACCCGTTTGAAGAGCAGCTCACACGCATGGTCGAAGGCGGCCATGAAGCAGTCGAGTTTGGAGTCGAACAGCCGGTAGAAGCTCAGGCGCGACACCCGGGCGCGTTTGAGGACGTCTTCGACGGAGGTGGCGACATACCCCTTCTCCGCCATGACCTCGGCCATCGCCCGGCAGAGGCGCTCGCGCTGCAGCCGCTCCACCTCTTCGGGCGGCAACGCGTTCCGCCCTCGGGGCAACCGGTACGAGCTCGACATTCACTCACCTTAGAGCAGCCGGACATCTCCCCGGCGCCCCGCGTATCCGGGTACGGCGTCGCGCGGCCGGGTGGCGATCGGCCGGGTGACCTGCCGGGTCAGGAGCGTCGCGTCCCGGGCATCAGGCCGGGTCGGTCTCGCGGAGGGCGTACCGGCCGGGCGTGCACCCGTACTCCTTCGCGAAGGCGGCGATGAAGGCCGAAGGGGTCGCGTATCCGACGCGGCGGGCGACCTCGGCCACCGGCTGGGTCTCCAGCAGCACCCGGGACGCGCGCAGGCGCAGCTGGGTACGCCACCGGGAGTAGGGCATGCCGAACTCGCGCACGAAGTCGCGCTGCAGCGTCTTGACGCTGGTGTGCAGTCGTTCGGCCCATTCGTCGAGGCGGGCGGGGTCGCCGGGGTCGTGCATCAGCATGCGGGCGACCGTCATCGCGAAGCCGGTGCCGGTGGCGTGGTGGCCGACGAACTCCCGGGTCGACGCGCCGAGCCCGGCCATGATGCGCCGGCGGGCGGCGAGCGCCTCGTGCTCGTCGTACCCCGGCCGGGCGATCGCCTGGACGAGCCGCGCCGCCTCGTCGTCGATGGACACCGGGCCGGCGCGCAGCCCGGCGAGCGTGGCGGGCACCTCGCGCAGGCAGACCCGGTACACGGTCTGCCGGTCCGCCGCGTGTACCTCATGGCTCACGGCGCGATGGACCCAGAACGCCTCCTTCGGTCCCACGAACTGCGCCTCGGTGCCATGCCTGGTCGAGAGCACCCCGTCGGGTGACCAGTAGAACTGGTGCAGGAAGTCCTGCCGGCTCTCGCCGAATTCGAGCACGGCCGCCGCTCGGTACCTGAGAACGAGGATGCCGGTGGGCCGGCCCAGACCGTAGCCGTACTCCTCGCACCGCAGCGGGTCCTTCCCGAGGTGGTGTGCGACCGCCACAGAGTGACTCCTCATCGACATCGGATGGCCTCCCGGCGACATCGGAAAAGCCTTAGGTAAGGGTAGCCTAAGCTCACTTTGTTGATGAGACCGGCTCATCCTTCCGCCCCCGAAACATTCTGAACCACTCTGAACCACCCTGAAGGAACACGTTCATGTCCTCTCGACGGCCCTGGCGTCTCGCCGGCGCTCTGGCTCTCACGCTCGCTCTGGTGGCCGGCTGCGGTTCCACCGACACCGGCGAGAAATCCGGTGCCGCGGTCGCGACGCGCGTCTTCGCCGCCGACAACGGCGACGTCACGATCCCCGTCGACCCCAAGCGCGTCGTCGCGACCGGATACGCGGTGCCGGCGCTCATCGAGGCCGACGCCGCCCTGGTCGGCGTCTCCACCTGGAAACGCGGTCTGGCGCTGATGACCGACGAAGACCTCGCGACGTACAACGGCCTCGCCAAGGTCGCGGGCGAGACGGCCGCCGAGACCAACTACGAGGCCATCGCCGCCGCCAAGCCGGACCTGATCGTCATCGGCGTCCCGCGGCCGGTGCTCGCGGACATCGACATGGACCGGCTGAAGTCCATCGCCCCCGTCGTCGCCATCGGCCCGACCTCTCCCTCCGCGTGGCGCGAGCTGTCGCGGCGCCAGTCCGACGCCGCGGGCCGCCTCAGCGCCTTCGAGGCCACCAAGGCCGAGTACGAGAGGAAGGCGGCCGGGCTCGCCGCCAAGTACAAGGACGCGCTCGCCGGCGTGGACTTCGGTCACGTGGGCTCCTACGGCGAGATCGCCAAGGGAACGTTCCACCGCGAGTTCGCCGGGTCGTGGGGCACCAACATCGCCCAGGACGTCGGCGTCACCTACTACGGCCAGGTCAAGAAGAAGGGCGGCGGAGGGCTCGACGTCTCGGAGTACCCCTCGATCGAGGAACTGCCCAAGAGCCTCGGCGACGCCGACGCCGTCACGTACTCGCTGAACCCCGACGGTTCGGTGAGCGAGGCGGTGCAGTACGTGCTCGACTCCAAGCTGTGGAAGAACCTGCCCGCGGTCAAGGCCGGAAAGGTCTTCCCGCTGCGGTACACCGAGGCGGTGACGTACAGCTCGGGGCTCAGGACGCTGGACGCGATCGACCAGGCGTTCGCGCCGCTGCTCGACCGGTGAGCGCCGCTGCCCGGCCGATGAACGCCGACCGCCACGACCCGCGGGGCCGCGTCGCCTCCCACCACCGGACCGGGAGCGGCACGGTGCGCATCGGATATCCGATCGGGGTCCGCACCGTCCCGGTCCTCGCGCGGGAGTACGTGACCCCGCGCATGGTGCGGCTGACCCTCGGAGGCCCGGGACTCGACGGATTCCACACCTACCAGGCCGACGATCACATCAAAATCGTCTTCCCCGATCCGGACGGCACGCGCCGCGACCCGGTCGCCAACGACGACCTGACCCTCGACTGGCCGAAGCCGCCGCCCGCGACACGGAAGTACACCGTGCGACGGTTCGACGCCGGCGCCCGCGAGCTCGACCTGGACATCGTGCTCCACGAGGGCGGGATCGCGTCGGCGTGGGCGGCCTCCGTCAAGGTGGGTGACGAGGTGACGATCGCCGGCCCACCCGGGGCCAAGGCCTTCCCCCACACCTACGACCACTACGTCTTCGCGGTCGACACCACCGCGCTGCCGGCCGTCGCACGCTGGCTGGAGGAGTCCCCGGCCGACGTCTCGGCCCATGTCGTGATCGAGACCGACGACGCCGCCGAACAGGGGTACCCGCTCGCGCCACGCGACGGGGTGGAGGTCGTCTGGCTCGTCCGCGAGGGCACACGTTCCTCGCTCGCGGCGACAGTGCGGTCCCTGCCCCTGCCCGCGGAGCGGACTTTCCTGTTCGCGGCCGGCGAGGCGGGCGACATCAGACCGCTGCGCCCGTGGAGCGCGGGGCGGCTCGACTCGCTGTTCACCGGCTACTGGAAGCGCGGAGTCGCCGGGCTTGAAGACTGACCTTCCGAGGCGGAGCGCGATCCTCGTCGCGTCCGCCGCCCTGCTCGTCGTCGTGGCGGGTGCCGGTGTGAGCATCGGGGCCCACACGGTCGCACCGGCCGAGATCTGGCGTGCCTTCGCCGACTACGCCGGCACGGACGATCACCTGATCGTCCGTGAGGTCCGCGTGCCGCGCGTGATCCTCGGCATCTGCGTCGGCGCCGCCCTCGGCGCCTCGGGCACGCTCGTCCAGACGCTGACGCGTAACCCGCTGGCCGAACCCGGCCTCCTGGGGGTGACCGCCGGGGCCGGCTTCGCGATCAACATGGGTGGCGCACTGGGTCTCGCGGCGTCGCAGTTCGCGCAACTGGGTCTCGCGTTCGCCGGCTCCGTACTCTCGGCGCTGGTGGTCTACGCCGTCGGCCGGACCTCCCCGCTGCGGCTCGTCCTCGCCGGCATCGCCCTCACCTCCGTTCTCGCGGGCCTCTCACTGGGCATGCGCCTCCTGTTCCCCGAGGTTCTCGACCAGTTCCGTTTCTGGTCCGTCGGGTCGCTGGCCGGCCGTGAGCAGGTCTCCCTCACCGTCCCGCTGCTGGTGATCGCCCTCGCCCTGATCGGCACCATGGCCGTGACCAGGCCGCTGAACGCCCTGGTCCTGGGCGAGCAGGTCGCCCAGGCGCTCGGCGGCCACACCGTGCGGACCAGGCTCGGCGTCCTCGTGCTCGTCACCCTGCTCGCCGGCGCCGCCACGGCCGTGGCCGGACCGGTCGCCTTCGTGGGCCTCATGGTCCCGCATCTGGCCCGCCGGGCGGCCGGGGGGTCGGTGCCCTGGCTCATGGCCCACACGATGGTGCTGGGGCCGATCCTGCTGCTGGTCTCCGACATCGCATCGCGCGTCCTGCTGCCGACGGGTGAGGTCCCCGTGGGCGTCGTCACCGCCTTCCTCGGCGGCCCGGTGCTCATCTGGGCCGTCCGGCGCTACGGGGCGGTGTCCTTGTGAGCGCCGTCGTGCTGCGTGCCGGCTCGTACTCGGTCAGGATCGAGCGGCGAACGATTCTGACGTCGGCCGCGCTGCTCGCCGTCGCGCTGGTCCTCGCCGTCCTCGGCCTCTGCCACGGTGCCTCCTGGGCCACGCCGGCGGAGGTGTTCTCGGCGCTCGCCGGTCACGGGGACTCGGCCCTGGTGATCAGGGAGTGGCGGCTGCCCCGCGTGACCGCCGCGCTCGTCTTCGGCGCCGCGCTGGGGCTCGCCGGGGCGACCTTCCAGAACCTCACGCGTAACTCCCTCGGCAGCCCGGATGTCATCGGCCTCGACGCGGGCGCCTACACCGGCGCGCTGTTCGCGATCACGGTGCTGGGCGGAACCGCCGCGCAGCTCGCCGTGGGCTCGGTGGCGGGCGGGCTGCTGGCCGCGGCGGTCATCTATCTCCTGTCGCTGAACTCCGGGCTCAGCGGCCTGCGGCTGGTCGTCATCGGGATCGCCGTGAACGCCATCCTGACCGCGGTCAACTCCTGGATCGTGCTGCGCGCGGAGCTTGAGGTCGCGATCGCCGTGACCGGATGGAGCGCGGGTTCGCTGAACGGTGTCGACTGGGACGAAGTACGTCTGCCGTTTCTCATCATCGGCGCGCTCACGCTGCTGCTCGTCACGCTGTCGCACGCCATGCACCAGGCCGCGCTCGGCGACGAGATCGCCGTCACGTCGGGCGTGGGCCTGAACCGGCACCGGCTCCTGATCGTCCTGGCCGGCGTCGGCTGCACCGCCACCGTGACGGCGGTCGCCGGGCCGATCGCGTTCGTCGCACTCGCCGCGCCGCAGATCGGCCGCCGGCTCGCCGGCTCGGCCGGTGTGGCTCTCCTGCCCGCGGCGCTGACCGGCGCGGTGCTGCTCTCGGCCGCCGATCTCGTCGCGCAGATGCTGCTGGCCCCGATCGCGCTGCCGGTCGGTGTCGTGACGACCGTGATCGGCGGGTGTTACCTCATCTGGCTGCTCTTCAAGGAAGTGAAGCGACCGTGACAGCGCGCCTGTCCGCCCAGGACATCACCCTCACCTACGGTGACCGGGTGGTGTCGACGCGCGTGAGCCTCGATGTCCCCGACGGCGCGTTCACCGCCATCGTCGGCGCCAACGGGTGCGGGAAGTCGACGCTCCTGCGTGCCCTCGTCCGGCTGCTCAAGCCCACGGCCGGAGCGGTGCGCTTCGACGGCCGTGACATGACCGACTACAAGCCGAAGGCCATCGCCCGGGAGATCGGCTTCCTGCCCCAGGGTCTCGTCGCTCCGGAGAACATCGTCGCGAGGCGGCTCGTCGCCCGTGGCCGTTATCCGCACCAGTCGCTGCTGTCCACCTGGTCCGCCGAGGACGAGCGCGCCGTGAACGAGGCCATGGCGGCGGCCGGTGTCGCGGACCTGGCCGAGCGGCCGGTCGAGGAACTGTCCGGAGGACAGCGTCAACGCGTGTGGGTCGCGATGGTGCTGGCCCAGGAGACGCGTTACCTCCTGCTGGACGAGCCCACGACGTTCCTCGACATCACGCACCAGTACGAGCTGCTCGGCCTGTTCGCGCGCCTGCGCGACGAGGGCCGCACCGTCGTCGCGGTCCTGCACGACATCAACCAGGCCTGCCGGTACGCCGACCACCTCGTGACCATGAAGGACGGTCGCATCGTCGCCGAGGGAGCGCCCGCCGACATCGTCGACGCGGAACTCATCCGGCAGGTCTTCGACCTGCCGAGCATCGTCGTGCCCGACCCGGTGACCGGCACCCCCATGGTGGTACCGACGTGCGGCCCCCGCGCGGCGCAGGACCGGGGCGGGGAGCCGGCCCCGCTGCCCGCCGACCCGGTCGCGGCGCCGTCCTGAGCCGCGGCAGTGGTTTGCAAGGGGGTTCCAAGCCTCTACCCCTGTACTGGTTCCACTGGCGACGAACCACCTGAGCGGAGAAGAGGAGAGGCGATGCGCAAGATCGTCCATGGACTCGCGCTGGCCGGCGTACTCGTGCTGGGCCTGCCCGCCGCGGCGCACGCGACGGCTCAGGACGACTATTACCTGGGGACGGTCAGGTCCGCTTCCGGGCACTCCGGGTACGCCAAGGCGCACCTGTGGGTCACCCCCTTCAACGAGGAGTACTTCACCGCGTACGGCAGGATCTACGACCGTGACCGCCACCCCGGTCACTGTGCCTGGGTCCGCGCCAAGTTCCACTACCGGAAGGGCGGGTCGGCCTGGTCGCCGGTGCGCTGGTCCTGCGCCTCCTCCGGCTACCGGGGCTTCCTCTTCGAGACCAGGGGCGCGGTCAGGAGGGTCGACCTGAAGGTCTGCGTCTACCAGCCGAAGCGGAACGCGCTCTCGCACTGCCGGGTCGGGACCACCAGGGACGAGGACCTCGCGAACTGACCCGGTACGCCGATCCGGGCAACCGACGCGGAAAACCGGGTTCCGGGTGGTGCCCGGGGCCCGGCCGGACCCCGGGCACCGTGGGATCGCCTCAGCGGAGTCGCTCGAAGAGCGTCAGCCACCGGTCGGGGTGGACGAACGCCACCACCGTGCCGCGGTCCAGCCCGGCCTCGGCGAACGCGGCGTCGACCCGGTGGGCCGGGTACCGCCTGCGCAGCGAGGCGTGCAGCGAACCGCCCAGGCCCGTGAAGCCGTACTCGACGAACTCGTGCCAGGCCGCGAGCCGCCCGCCGGTGAGCAGCGGGACGGGGCGCGACACGATCCGGAGGATCGCCGAGTCGACCGAGGGCACCGGCCGGAAGCTCTCCCTGCCGATGCGGCCGGCCAGCTCCCAGGAGTGGCCGGGCCAGGTCAGCACGGTCAGCCTGCTCCAGCGGCCGAAGCCGCCCGAGCGCTTGCGCGCGTACTCCAGCTGGGTCACCAGCGTCGCCGAGGTGAGCGCGCGGGCGCGCAGGCACCAGCGGACGATCCCGGAGGTGATCGAGTACGGGATGTTCCCCGCGACCGCGAACGGTTCGCGCGGGACCGGCGTGGTCAGGAAGTCACCCCTGACCACCTCGATCCGGTCGTCGCCGCGGGTGCTCGCGGCCAGCCTGCCCGCGTACAGCGGGTCGATCTCGTAGGCCACGACCCTGGCGCAGCTCTCGGCCAGGGCGCGGGTGAGGACACCCTCTCCCGCGCCCGGCTCCAGGACCAGCTCGTGCGCTCCGGCGGCCCCCGCCACCCGGCGGACGGCGTACGGATCGACGAGGAAGTTCTGCGAGAGGGTGCGCCGGATCCGGTCGCGGGCACTGCGGCCGCCCCGGTCGTGGTCGCCCCGGTCGCGGTCGCTGCGGCCGCTCCGGCCGCCCCGGTCGCCGGCCTGTCGCCGGGAGTGTGAATGGTTTCCGTGCGCGAAGGAGTGCGCCACAGCTGTCGCCCTTTCGGGTCCGAGGTGGAAGAGGTCTCGGAGGCCCTGGGCAGACGCGTCGGCGACGCATCGGGAACGGAGGAAGGCGATGCGCCCCTAGCGAGCCAGAGCCTGGCCGCTGCGGGGACGGATCACGTAGCCCACCGTCATGGGGGCGAAGAACATGCACATGGGTCTGGACGGTACGGGCCGTCTCGTCGGGGTGCAACGGATTTTCCGCCGGTCGGAGGACGCGGCGCCGGAGCCGGGGCACGCCTTCCGGACTACGGCTGGCCGGGAGTGGGCAGGGAGACGGCCGGGGGCGCTCGGGCCTGACCGCTCGGGCACGCCGCCTGTTTTGGCGCTTCCCGCGTTGACGTGCTGAAATATCTGGCGTTCGCAAATAATGCATACGCCTGTACTTCGTTGGTCCGCCCTCGGCGACCGCTCAAGGAGACAACCACAGATGACGACTCTGAACAACGGCGTGTCCATGCCGCAGCTCGGCTTCGGCGTGTTCCAGGTGCCGCCGGCGGAGACCGTCCAGGCGGTGACCGCCGCGCTGGAAGCCGGATACCGGAGCATCGACACCGCCTCGCTCTACGGCAACGAGCGCGAGGTGGGCCAGGCGCTGGCCGCCTCCGACCTTCCCCGTGACGAGGTGTTCGTCACGACCAAGGTGTGGAACAGCGACCAGGGGTACGACTCCACCCTCGCCGCCTTCGACGAGAGCATGGAGAAGCTGGGCCTGGACCGGCTCGACCTGTATCTCATCCACTGGCCCACGCCGGCCAGGGACCTGTACGCCGACACCTGGAAGGCGCTGGAGAGGCTCCTCTCCGACGGCCGCGTCCGCGCGATCGGTGTGTCCAACTTCCAGCCAGCCCACCTGACGCGCCTCATCGAGGAGGGCGGTGTCGTCCCGGCGGTCAACCAGGTCGAGCTCCACCCCAACCTGCAGCAGGCCGAGCTGCGCGAGTTCCACGCCCGGCACGGCATCGTGACCGAGGCGTGGAGCCCGCTCGCCCAGGGGGCCGTGCTCGACGACCCGGTGATCACCTCTCTCGCCGAGCGGTACGGCAAGAGCCCGGCGCAGGTCGTCCTGCGCTGGCACCTCGACCTGGGGAACGTCGTGATCCCCAAGTCGGTCACCCCGTCCCGGATCAAGGAGAACATCGACATCTTCGACTTCTCCCTCACCGAGGACGACATCAAGGCCATCGCCGCCCTGGACAACGGCACCCGCATCGGGCCCGACCCGGACACCTTCAACCGCTGAACACCGCGCAGGCGCGTGCCGCGGGGGTTCCACCCCCGCGGCACGCGCGGTGCTCCGCCTCGGACGGCTCGGACGGGACACCGCTCCGGGCGTCGTGCCGCGCCGGTTCCGGGGCCGCACTCTGATCCCCGGGTGCCGGCGACCGCCTCGTGACCCGCCGGCGGTCGCGGCGTCTTCCGGTGTGCCTCCCGGCAGGCCCCTCAGTGTGTACAAATCTATATTCAGTGCCAGTTTTGCGATTGTACGATGTGTGCATGACGTGGCTGGAAAGGATTTTCGGTCCGGCATTCGGGGTGGGGCGTAATTCGGCGGAAAAGGCGGAGGGCGAGTCGCTGGACCTGCTGCTCGCGCTTCTCTCCGAAGTCCGCGCCGAGATCGGCCGTGCCGACCAGAAGGCGGCGATCCTGCTGGCCGCGGTGGGTGTAGCCGTCGGCGCGGTCATCGGCGGGGTGCTCGGAGGGCGATGGAAGCCGGACGACATATCCAACTCGGCGGAATGGCTCTGGTGGGTCGGCGTGGGACTTTGCACCCTCGGTGTCCTCTGCCTCGGAAAGGTGATTTATCCGCGTTCCGCGGAGGCGGTGAAGCGGACGGCGTCCCAGCCCGTCTACCTTCGTGATTTCACCGAGAGAGCGATTTCGGGAATCGAGCGGAGAGGGCTGGCGGGGGCGGCCCGCGAGAACGCCGATCTCCTCGGCGAGCAGGTCCGCCGGCTGGGCGTCATCGTCGACGTCAAATACATGTTCATCCGCCGTGGAATGCTTCTCCTGCTCGGCGCGCTGTTCTGCTGCGTCGGCTCGGTCGTCGCCGGGTGGCTGCTGTCCTGACGGGGAGGTGAACCTCCGGTCGGGACGGCCGGGGTGTCAACGCATCGGACACGTCGTCACCACGTCATCACCACGGCCGTCGAGCCGCGCGGCCGGCGGTGACCGCGCCCGCCACGGTCGCCGCTCGTCCCCGCCCGCGGAATCGGCGGCATCCGCTCTCAGCGCCGCGAGATCCGCTCCCGGAACCAGTGGTACGACGCCTTCGGGGTGCGCGTCCCGGTGGCGAAGTCGACGTGCACCAGGCCGAAGCGCTGGCTGTAGCCCTCGGCCCACTCGAAGTTGTCCAGCAGGGACCAGACGTAGTAGCCCCGCACGTCCACGCCCTCGGCCCGCGCCTGCTCGACGGCCCCGATGTGCCCGTCGAGGAAGGCGATCCTGGCCTGGTCGTCGACCGTCCCGCCGGGGCCGGGCTCGTCGGGCTGGGAGCAGCCGTTCTCGGTGACGTAGACCGGAGGCAGGGCGTCGCCGTAGCGGGCCCTGAGGCCGACGAGGAGCTCGCGCAGGCCGTCCGGGACGACGGGCCAGCCGAAGGCGGTGGTGGGGTGGCCGGTGATCCCCGCGTCCTCGAAGGGGAGGCCCTCCCCGGTGGGCGCGGTGATCCGGGTGGGGTTGTAGTAGTTGATCCCGAGGCCGTCGAGGCGGGCGCCGATCAGGTCCAGGTCGCCGTCACGGACACAGTCGATCTCCACTCCGTACGCCGACAGGTCGGGATAGGTGCCGAGCAGCACGGGGTCGTTGAAGAGACGGTTGTGCAGGACGTCGTAGGCGTCGGCGGCGGCGAGGTCGGCGGGGTCGGACGACGCGGGCCAGACGGGGGTGCAGTTGTTGGTGATCAGCACCTTCTCCGCGTTCCGCGCCCGCAGCTCCCGCAGGGCGAGCCCGTGCCCGAGGAGCTGGTGGTGGGCGGCCGGGAGCGCGTCCAGGACGAGCGTCCTGCCGGGGG
Organism: Streptosporangium fragile; assembly: GCF_039534445.1. Taxonomy (NCBI): domain Bacteria; kingdom Bacillati; phylum Actinomycetota; class Actinomycetes; order Streptosporangiales; family Streptosporangiaceae; genus Streptosporangium; species Streptosporangium fragile. Next base: position 201,953 of record NZ_BAAAVI010000003.1, read on the forward strand.
CGTGGGTGCCCAGGGCGTAGCCGTAGACCATGTGGACGAAGGGCTCGTTCAGGGTGATCCACAGCGGGATCCGGTCGGCGAGCCGGTCGGCCACGGCGGCGGCGTACTCGGCGAACCGGTAGGAGGTGTCGCGGTTCAGCCAGCCGCCCTCGTCCTCCAGCGGCTGGGGGAGATCCCAGTGGAACAGGGTGGCCGCGGGGACGATGCCCTTCTCGCGGAGCGTGTCCGTCAGGCGGTCGTAGAAGTCCAGACCGGCCTGGTTGATCGCACCCTTGCCGTGGGGCTGGACGCGCGGCCAGGCGATGGAGAAGCGGTAGGAGTTCACGCCGAGGCCGGCCATCAGCGCGACGTCCTCCGGCCAGCGGTGGTAGTGGTCGCAGGCCACGTCCGCCGTGTCGCCGCCGCGGACGCGGCCGGGCTCGTGGGTGAAGGTGTCCCAGACCGACGGCCCCCGCCCGTCTTCGGCGACGGCGCCCTCGATCTGGTAGGACGCGGTGGCCGTGCCCCACAGGAACATCGTGACCTCCCCATTGTTATGAGTATGGCTCATGTTATCCCGGCGATGGCCGGGGCAGGAGGGGGTGAGGGGCCGGGGTAGGGGATGATGGAGCGATGACGAACGTCTCGGGGGTAACGCTGCGCCGACGCCCCGCCCAGCGCCGCAGTCTGGAGCGGGTCGAGCGCATGCTCGACGAGTGCGCGCGGCTGCTGGACGAGGTCGGCTACGAGGCGCTGACCACCAAGGAGGTCGCCCGCCGGGCCGAGGTGCCGATCGGCACCTTCTACCAGTTCTTCTCCGACAAACAGGGCCTGGTGCGGGCGCTGGCGATGCGCAACCTGGAAGCGTTCCTCGCCCGGATCACGGCCAGGCTCTCCGAGGCGAGGCTGTCCGACTGGACGGAGATGGTCGACCTCGCGGTCGACGAGTTCGTCGCGATGAAGCGGACCACGCCGGGGTTCGCGGTCGTCGACTTCGGGGAGGTGCTCGTCGCGCCCGGCGGTCCCGCGATCAGAGGGACCGAGCGGATGCTCGACACCGCGCTGGAGAACAACACCGTGGTGGCCGACCGGCTGCGCGCGATCACCGTCGAACTGCTCGGTGCCCCGATAGGCCCCGAACTGGACCGGGCGCTGCTCGTCGCCGTCGAGGCCGCCGACGCGGTGCTCAAGCTCGCCTTCCGCTCCCTGCCCGACGGCGACCCCGAGCTGATCGCCGAATGCAAGCACCTGGTGCGCCGCTACCTGGCCGCGTACCTGTCCCGGGACTGACCGGCCCCGTCCGGAGTGAGGGGGACGTGAGTCATGGGCATCACCGTGCGGCCCGGAGTCCACGCCAGGTCGAGCGAGGCGGTTCCGGGGCGTTCCGTCCCGGCCCGCACCGTGGCCGGGACCTCACCCGGAGCTTGACCTGGAGCGCACTCCAGGTGGGATGCTGCCTCGCGTGAGTGTGTACACACCGGGACAGGTGGTGGAGGAGACCGGCTTCAGCCTCGACACGCTTCGCTACTACGAACGCATCGGGCTGCTGGAGCGCGTCGGCCGCAACGCGGCCGGGCAGCGCCGGTTCACGCAGCGGGACGTCGGCTGGCTCGGCATGCTCCGCTGCCTGCGCGACACCGGCATGCCGATCGCGGAGATGCTCCGCTTCGCGGAACTGACCCGGGCCGGCGACCACACGGTCCGCGACCGGATCGCGCTGCTCGAAGCCCACGACCGGCGGGTGCGGGAGCAGGTCGACACCCTCCTCGAAAAGCAGCGGGCGATCCGCAACAAGATCGACTATTACCACTCGGTGGTCGACGGGCCGGGGGCCTGCCGGAACGCGGGGTGATCGCCCGCCGCCCGGTGTCGTCGAGGGCCGGGGTCTTCCGCGACCCCTGATCGCGGGGTGATCGCCCGCCGCCCGGTGCGGTCGAGGGCCGGGGTCTTCCGCGACCCCTGACCGCCGGCCGCGGTTCCCCCGGCGCGTTCTCCGGCCGGCATCCCCGGCCGCGGCGTGGCGGTGCACGGCGTGCGCAGGCGGGTGGCCAGAAGCGTACGGCGGCTTTGCCCCCGAGCGATGTGCCCTTTTCGGTCCGGCTGTTAAACCGGTATCGGGGTCGGGGGAGGGGTCATGGTCGCACCGCGTGCACGGCGTATGAACATTCCGCTTCGGCACGTCTCCATCATGTGCGGCGGGATGCTGTTCGCGCTGCTCGCCAACGTGACCTACCTCCAGGCGCTGGACTCCGAGCGGTTCGCCGAGGATCCGCGCAACCAGCGGATGATGCTCGCCCGTTTCGCGAGCCCCCGGGGCGACATCCTGCTTCGTGACGGCACGGTCATCGCGACCAGCCTCAGGGCCGAGGACGGCGTGTTCAGGTACCGGCGGGTCTATCCCGCCGGGCCGCTCTACGCGGCCGTCACCGGCCACTTCTCCCTGTACGGCATCGCCGGCGTCGAGCGCGCCGAGGACGCCCTGCTGTCCGGGAGCGAGCCCCGGGTGAAGATGCACGGGCTGATGGACGGCACCCGCGGCGGCGCCACGCTCAGGCTCACCATCGACCGGGCCGCCCAGCGCGCCGCCTACGAGGGGCTGCGCGGCATCGGCCGACCCGGCGCCGTCGTGGCGATGGAACCCGCCACCGGCGCGATCCTGGCCATGGTGTCCTACCCCTCCTACGACCCGAACCTGTACGTGACCTTCGACAGGGCCAGGCTCGACCGGGTGGACAAGCGGTTGCGGGCCGACCCCGGCGACCCGTTGCTGAACCGGGCGATCCAGCGGAACTACCCGCCCGGGTCCACCTTCAAGATCATCACTGGCGCCGCGGCGCTCGACTCCGGGCGGTTCGGGCCCGACACGCCCGTCAGCGCACCGGCCGTGCTCCGCCTGCCCGGTACGGCCACCTACCTGCGCAACACCGGCGGCGCCGCCTGCGGCGACGGCACCCCGTCGCTGCGGTACGCGTTCAAGCTCTCGTGCAACACCCCGTTCGCGCAGATCGGGATCGACCTCGGCCAGGACGCGCTACGCGAGCAGGCCGAGAGGTTCGGTTTCAACGCCGATCTCGACGTGCCCATGCCGGTGGCCAGGAGTGTCTACCCGCTCGGGATGGACCGGGCGCAGACCGCGATGTCGGCGCTGGGCCAGTTCGACAACCGGGCCACCCCGCTCATGATCACGATGATGGCGGCGGCGGTCGCCAACCGCGGCACGCTGATGCGCCCCTACCTGGTCGAGGACGTCCGCCTGCCCGACGGCCGCGTGATCGACGAGACCGAGCCCGCACCGTACCGCCACGCGCTCCGCCCGGCCGACGCCGACCGGCTCGCCGAGATGATGGTCGAGGTCACCCGGCGGGGAGGCACCGGCACCGCCGCGGCGGTCCGGGGCGTCGAGGTCGCCGCCAAGACCGGCACCGCGGAGAACGCCGCCTCCGGGAGGGACCACGCGGTCTTCACCGGCTTCGCGCCCGCGGCCTCCCCACGGGTCGCCGTGGGGGTCCTCATCGAGGGCGGCGGGTTCGGCGGCCGGGTGGCGGCGCCCGTCGCCCGCGCGGTCCTGCGGGCCGTACTGGACGATCAAGCGGAGTAGGCGCCGGCCTGCAGGCCGTACAACTCGGCGTAGAGGCCGCCGAGCGCCATGAGCTCCTCGTGGGTGCCGTGCTCGGTGACCCTGCCGTGGTCGAGGACGTATATCCGGTCGGCGAAGCGGACGCTCGCCAGCCGATGGGCGATCAGCAGGACGGTCCGGCCGTCGGCGTGCTCCCGGATCCGCACCGTGCCCATCGCCGGCAGCACCCCGGGCGGTGTCGGTGGGGGAGCCGGTCCGGTCGGGGGCGTCGGTGGGGGAGCCGGCCATACCCGCAGTGTGCGCCGTGCGCCGGGGCTCCGCCATCGGATGACCGGTGACGGCCGGCGCCGTCCGGTCACCGGATCGCCGCCCGCGGCGGGGCGTCACGCCGGGGCGGCGGAGTCCGGCGCCCGGTGCCTCGGTGATCCGGCGTTTCGGACAGCCCGGTGATCCGACGGTCCCCCTGATCCAGGCGTCCGAAAAGAAGTAAGACTGGGCATGGTTCAGTAATTGATGTCACACTTTCCGTGATGGTTGTACCCCGCGACCTCTACAAGAGCCCATGACCCAGGACACCGCGCACGTCCCCCTCGCCGGCGGCAACCTGCCCCTGGAGCCCAACGACTTCGTGGGCCGCGAGGCCGATGTGGAAGAGCTCACCGACCTGCTGGCCGTCGCCCGGTTGGTGACCCTGTGCGGGGCGGGCGGGATCGGCAAGAGCAGGCTGGCGGTCCGGGTGGCGGCCCGGGTGGCGGGGGAGTTCCCCGGGGGCGTCTGGCTGGTCGAGCTGGCCGACGCGGTCCGCGGTGACCCGGTCGAGCCCCGGGTGGCCGCCGTGCTCGGGGTGCAGGCGGAGCCGTCGCGGGCGCTGACCGACACGCTGCTCGGAGTGCTCGGTGACCGGCGGATCCTGCTGGTCGTCGACAACTGCGAGTCCACCATCGAGGAGTCCGCCAGGTTCTGCCGGGCCGTGCTCACCGTCTGCCCGCGGGTGCGCGTGCTCACCACCAGCCGCGAGCCGCTGCGGGTGGCCGGCGAGACCGTGTGGCGGGTGCCCCCGCTCTCCCTGCCCAGGAGTCCCGGTCAGGATCCGACCACCAGCGAGGCGGTCCGGCTCTTCGTCGACCGGGCCCGCGCCGCCTCGCGCGGGTTCGCCGTGACCGAGCAGAACGCCGCCGACATCGCCGGTCTCTGTGAGGCGCTCGACGGGATGCCCCTGGCCATCGAGCTCGCCGCCGCGCTGTGCCGGGTGCTGACCGTGGAGCAGATCAACGCCCGCATCCGCGACCGGTTCCGGCTGCTGTCCGCCGGTGACAGGACCGCCCCGGCCAGGCAGCGCACGCTCAGGGCGACCGTCGACTGGAGCTACCAGCAGCTCGACGAGCCCGAGCGCGTCCTGCTGCGGAGGCTCGCGGTGTTCACCGGCGGGTGGACGCTCGACATGGCCGAGCAGGTCTGCGCGGGCGGCGCGCTGAGGGCCGACGACGTGCTGGGCGTACTCTGCGACCTGGTCGACAAGTCCCTGGTCCTGGCCGACGCGGAGGTGGCCGGCCAGACGCGCTACCGCATGCTGGAGACGATCCGCGAGTACGCCGCCGAGCAGCTCGGCGACTCCGGCGAGGAGCCCGGGTTCCGGCGGCGGCACCGCGACCACATGATCGAGGTCGCCGCCCGGATCCACCGGACGATCGTCCGCCGGCCCCGCCCGGCCTGGACGGAGATCCGTCCCATGCTGGTCATGCTGGACGAGCTGCAGGCCAACGTGTGGGCGGCGGTGCGTTTCTCGGCCGAGACCGGTGACCCGGAGAGCGCGCTGCGCCTGCTCGTCCTGCTCCGCTGGCCGATCATCGCCGGCGGCAGGTTCACCCCGGCGGACGAGTGGCTCGACCGGCTGCTCGCCGCCGCGGACGAGCTGACCCCGTCGATGCGCGCCGACGCGCTCGCCCTGCGCGGCCAGGTGGCCTTCGGGCAGGGCGACCCCGACAGCGCGCGGGTCGCCTGCACGGCCGCGGTCGAGCTGTGCCGCGAGACGGGCCTGAACGGGCCGCTCAGCGGGGCGCTGGCCGTCCTCGCCTGGGTGGCGATCTACCAGCGCCGCCCCGAGCTGGCCAGGTCCCTGCTGGACCAGGCGCTGGAGGCCGTGCACACGGTCGACGACCCGTGGCACGAGACGGTGATCCGCTCCATGGAGGGCACCTTCGCGCTGTCGGAGGGGAGGGCCAAGGAGTCCCAGCGCTCCTTCGAAGCCGCGCTCGCCATCGCGCACGAGCTCGACAACCACTGGGCCGCGCCGGTCGCGCTCATCGGCCTGGCCCAGGTGGCCTGGCTCCGGGGTGACCTGGCGGAGGCCCGCGCCCACTACGAGCGCGCCCTCGGCATGCTCCAGGACATCACCGCCCACTGGCAGGCCATCACTTGCCTGGCCGGGCTGGGCAGGATCGCCCTGGCCCAGGGCGACCTGGTCACCGCGCGGGCCAGGCTCGTCGAGAGCCTGCGGCTCTGCCTCGGCACCGGCCAGCGGCTCGGGGTGGCCCGGCGGATCGAGACGCTCGCCCAGCTCGCGCTCGCCGAGGAGGACGACCACCGGGCGGTGCGCCTGGCCGGTGCCTCCGCCGCGATCCGCAGCGCGATGAGCGGGGCCGTGCTGCCCCCCGGGTTCGGCGCCCGGATGGAGGAGCTGCTCCAGCCCGCCCGCATGCGCCTGGGGGACGCGGTGGTCGCCCAGCTGTGGGCGCACGGCCAGGAGATGACCCAGGAGCAGGCGGTTCGCTACGCGCTCCAGTCCGACGAGTCGTTCGAGACACCCACCCTGCTCGGCAAGCACCCGGCCGCCACCCCGCTGACCACGCTCACCTGCCGGGAATGGGAGATCGCCCAGCTCATCGCCCGGGGCATGAGCAACAAGGCCATCGCCGACGAACTGTTCATCAGCCCGGCCACCGCCGCCCGGCACGTCGCCAACATCCTCGCCAAGCTCGGATTCTCCTCCCGCACCCAGGTCGCCACCTGGGTCATCGAGCAGAACCGCACCTGAGCTCCTGCAAAGGACGCCTACATACCGGATCTACACATGAGCGGCCGGGTAGCTACACCCCGGGATACTCAGTCCGAAGCATGCGCAGGTCACGCCGCGCCCCGTACGTTTTCCTGGTGTTCGACCGATGACGTCCTGCCTTCCGCACCGTCCCGGCGATGAAGCCGGTCCGGTACGGCAGGCCCACACCATCCCAGGCGTCTCGGTCGAGCACCTTGCGGACGTCGCGTGTCCCATCCGAAGGCCGAGGTCTCCTCGGAGGGGTGGGGACCAGGGTCACGGGTCACGCGACAGCGGGCTCGAGCTGCGCAGGGCTCGAGCCCGCGCTCCCGCCGTCCCCACCCCTCCCACCCCGGGCCGCCGCCGCCCGGGGCACCCCCCGCGGCCGTCTCCCGGGCGTTCCCCTGGCCGTCCCCCGGGCACCCTCCTCGCCCGGGGGACACGAAACCGGCCACGGCCCTGAGCACGGTGTCGAACGCGGGCGTGAACCCGGCTTCGGCACGGCCCCGAACGCGGCCCCGGGCATGGCGGGGCCGTGTCCGGGGCTGAATACACAGTCATCTACATACATCTGCCGATGCCGGGGAGGGCAGGCCGGCCGTAGCGTCGGCGGAATGAGACAGACCTCCCCGCCCACCAGCTGCACGCTCACCGAGGCTGTGTTCGGCTGCGCGCACGGGAGAGGTGATCAGCCCGCTCTCATCGACCTCGGCGCCGGGGTGGCGTACGGCTACCGGCGGCTGGCCGGGGAGGTGATGCGAGGGGCCTCGGGGCTGGTCAGGCGGGGCGCCAGGCGGCGGCAGGTGGCGGGCATCCACGTGGACGGCGCGGTGGCGCAGACGCTGGCCGTGCACACCGTCATCGCGGCCGGAGGGGTGGCGGCGCCGATCACCTCCGGGAGCGACGACATGGCCGACCTGCTCGCCGAGTGGGACGCCCGGCTGCTCATCACCACCCCGCGGCTGGCGGAGGCGTCGTTGCGGGCCGTGGAGAGCTCCCGGGTCCGGCAGGTGATCGCGTTCGGCCAGGCCCGCGACACCGTCGACTTCGCCGACCTGCTGCTGCTCGAACCCGTCCCGCTGCCCTTCCTCGACCCGACGGTCCAGCCCGCCCTGCTGACCGAGGACGGGAGCGTGCTCACCCACCAGGACCTGATCGTGCGGATGCACGGGCTCGACCGGTCCGTGGAGCTGGGGAAGTCCGACGTCCTGCTGGTGACCTGGCCGCTGGAGCGCAGCGTGGCCGTGACGACCCTCGTCGGGCTGGCCCTGATGCGCGGCTCCCTGGTCGTCGTGACCCCCGACCTCTCACCCGCGGAGTTGGCGGCCACCATCCATGACTTCGGCGTGACGGTCGTGGCCCTGCCGGACGGGGCCGTCCAGCGCCTGTAGCGAGGCCCCGGGAACTTCCCGGTCAGGTGACCGGATACTGCCTTTCGGGCGTTTGAAAAACGCTCCGTCTCCCTTTCTGGGTTGTTCACTCGTTTATCGGTCATTCCGTAAGCAGCATTTTAGTAAGCGCGATTTGGGATGCCGAGACGTTATCCGCACGGCCTTGACACCATTTATGTGAGGTGGCTTTATTGCATTGTTGACAACGTTGTCATGTTTTGGGGGATCCGTACAACCTCGACCCCGAAGGGATGGAAAGCTGTGCGACGACAGTGGATGGCGGCCGTCGCGGTCACCGTGGCGGGCCTGCTCACCCTGAGCGCCTGCGGCGGTGGCGGCGACGGTGACGGCGCCGCGCGAAGCCCGCAGGCCGACGCGAAGAAAAAGGTCGAGGTCTTCTCCTGGTGGACGGGTCCGGGCGAGGCCGACGGCCTGAAGGCCATGAGGGAGATCTTCGAGAAACAGAACCCAGGGCTTGAGTTCTTCGACGCGGCCGTGGCGGGCGGGTCCGGTGACAAGGCGCGCGCCCTGCTCTCCACCAAGCTGCAGGCCGACACGCCACCGGACACCTTCCAGGGGCACGCGGGCGCCGAACTGCAGGGCTACATCAAGGCGGGTGACCTGGAACCGGTCAACTTCCTCTACGACGAGCTCAAGCTCAGGGAGGTCCTCCCGCAGCAGCTGATCGACCAGATCAGCGTGCAGGGGCAGATCTACTCCGTCCCGGTCAACATCCACCGTTCCAACGTCATGTGGTTCAACCCCGCCGTGCTGAAGGAGGCGGGCGTCACCGAGGTGCCGAAGACGATCGACGAGTTCGTCGCGGCGCTGGAGAAGGTGAAGAAGGCCGGCAAGATCCCGCTCTCCATCGGCTCCGAGTGGACCATGGTCCACCTGCTGGAGAGCGTGCTGCTCGGCTCCCTGGGCACCGACGCCTACAACGGGCTGTGGACCGCCGGCTCCGACTGGTCGGGCCCGGCGATGACCAAGGCGCTCAACGACTTCAAGACGATCCTGTCCTACGCCGGAGACCCGGCCGACGACTGGCAGCCCGCGGCCAAGCAGGTGGCCGACGGCGAGGCGGCGTTCACCATCATGGGCGACTGGGCCTACGGCTACTTCCACAACCCCCCGGACGGCGGCCTGGGCAAGACGTCCAAGACCGACTTCGACTGGGCCCCCTCACCCGGCACGGCCGGCACCTTCATGTGGCTGTCGGACAGCTTCACCCTGCCCAAGGGCGCGCCGAACCGTGACGGGGCGGTGGCCTGGCTGAAGGTGGCGGCGAGCAAGGAGGGCCAGGACGCCTTCAACCCGAAGAAGGGGTCCATCCCGGCCCGCAAGGACGCCGACACCGGCCTCTACACCGACTACCTCGCCGACGCCCTGAAGGACTGGAGCAACGACAAGCTCGCCGGGTCCATCCAGCACGGCGTCGTCGTGAACGACGCCTGGCGGGCCGCGATCAACGAGGCGGTCGGCCTGTTCCACGCCGAGAAGGACGTGGCCGCGCTCCAGGCGGCGCTGGCCGAGGCCGCCAAGAACTCCGGACAGTGATCTCACGCACGGCACGGCCCGCGCGACCCGCGGGCCGTGCCCCGCGAAAAGGGGTGTCCGTGACACGGATGCGCAGATGGCTGCCCGGTCTCCTGCTGGTCACACCGTCGATCGTCGCGATCGCGGTCTTCGTGTACGGCATGCTCGGCTGGAACTTCCGGCTGGCCATGACCGACAAGCACGACGAGGTGTCCGAGGGGAACTTCGTGGGGCTGGAGAACTTCGTCACGCTCTGGGACCAGAAGCGCTGGGGCATCTCCGTCAACCACGCGATCGTCTTCACCGTCGTCTTCGTCTTCGGGGCGCTGCTGCTGGGCTGGCTGCTGGCGCTGCTGATGGAGAAGGGGATCAGGGGCGAGGGGACCTTCCGGGCGATCTACCTGTTCCCGATGGCGATCTCCTTCGTGGCGACCGGGGTCGTCTGGCGCTGGCTGATGAACTCCGGCCGGGGGGAGCGGGCGGTCGGGCTGAACCGGCTTCTCGACGGCCTCGGGCTGGGGGCACTCCAGTGGGAGTGGTTCCGGAACCCCGACTGGGGGATGGCGGCCATGGCGATTCCTGCTATATGGCAAATGTCGGGATATGTCATGGCGCTGTTCCTGGCGGGCTTCCGGGGCGTCCCGGAGGAACTGCGGGAGGCGGCCCGGGTCGACGGCTGCACCGAGTGGGGGGTCTACCGGCACATCGTGCTGCCGCTGCTCCGCCCGGTGACCCTGTCCGCTCTGATCATCCTCGGTCACATCTCGCTGAAGGTCTTCGACCTGATCGTCGCCGTCTCCGGCAAGCAGGTCATCACCGACGTACCCGCCGTGTTCATGTGGGTCGCGGTCTTCGACTCCCACGACCCGGCCAAGGGCGCCACCATCGCGTCCTACATCGTGCTCGCGGTCAGCATCTTCGTCATCCCCTACCTGGTGTGGACCCTTCGCAGGGAGAGGCGCTCATGACGGCGACCGCGACCACCCCCGCGCCCGCCCGGGGCGCGGACCCCGGCGAGCGGGCCAGACGGCGGGCCCGCCTCTCGCGCGGCCTCCGGCTGGCGGTGCTGCTCGTCTTCCTGGTGGTCTTCCTGATCCCGATCTACGTCCTGCTGGTCACCAGCTTCAAGCCGCTGACCGAGGCCGACCCGGGCAGGGCCTGGTCGCTGCCGGAGGTCTGGACGTTCGAACCGTGGCGGGTGGCCTGGGAGAAGCTCGCGCCGGGCATCTGGAACAGCGTGCTGCTGGCCGTGCCCGGTTCGCTGATCTCGGCGGCGCTGGGCTCCATGAACGGCTACGTGCTGTCGAAGTGGCGCTTCCCCGGGGCGGACGTACTGTTCACACTGTTCCTGTTCGGCATGTTCATCCCGTACCAGGGCGTCATGATCCCGCTGGTGCAGCTCCTGGTGGAGCTCAACGAGATCACCCGGGACCTCACCGGGGTGCCGGGCGTCTTCTACGGCGCGATCCCCGGGCTGCTGCTCGCCCACGTGGTCTACGGCATCCCGATCTGCACGCTGATCTTCCGCAACTACTACGTCACCATCCCGGACGAGATCATCGAGGCCGCGCGGGTGGACGGCGCGGGGATGCTGCGGACCTACCGGTCGGTCGTCCTGCCGGTCTCCGGTCCCGCCTTCGCGGTGGTCGTCATCTGGCAGTTCACCTCGCTCTGGAACGACTTCCTCTTCGCCGTCTTCCTCACCGGACCGCAGAGCTGGCCCACCACGGTCATGCTCAACAACATCGCCGGCGCCCAGACCGTCCCCTACAGCCAGCAGATGGCCGCGGCGCTGCTCGCGTCCGTCCCCACGATGATCATCTATGTCCTGCTCGGCCGGTTCTTCATGCGCGGCCTCATGGCCGGTGCGCTGAAGGGCTGATCAGCAGGTCGCCCAGCGTGGTGCGGTGGTACAGGACGCTGCGGCCGGTGCGGCTCCCGGTCACCAGGCCCGCCCCGCGCAGGGCGCCGAGGTGGCCGCCGACCGTGCCGAGGCTCAGGCCGAGCAGCGCGACGAGCTGCGTGGTCGTCGCGGGGACGGCCAGTTCGAGGAGGAGGCGGGCCCTGGCGCGGCCGATCAGCCCCGCCAGGCCGTCCGGCACCTCGTGCGGGATCCCGGTGCCCCGCGCCGGGTAGCTGATCGCGTACGGCCAGCGCTCCTCCAGGTAGGAGCCGAGCCCGGCGGGGAAGACGGTGGGCACGAAGAGCAGCCCGCGCCCGCCGAGCGTGTGCGTCCGGTCGGGGCCGGAGCCCTCGACCTCGATCACGCCGGAGGGGTGCCAGCGGACCTTCGGGTCGAGGTCGTTGAGCGCCGCCGCCCAGCCGTGGGTCGCCAGCCGGCCCGCCCGCTGGACCACGTCCCGCTCCAGGATGGCGTGGAAGCGAGGCCAGGAGGGGGCGACGATCTCGTCCCAGACCGCCTGGAGCGCGTCGGCGAAGAACGTCACCACGCCGGGGGAGAAGAGCACAGACATGATCTCCTCCGGGGGTCGGGGCATGCCCTCCAGATTTCTGGCGATCTCCTCGTGGGCCTGCGCCGCCGGGGTGGCGCGCACCACCGCCAGCTCCACCTCGAACGGGACGTTCACCCCGCTCGGCGGCGGGGCGCAGAAGTCGACGTTGTAGTGCCTCTCGCGGAACAGCGCGACCGTGGCGCCCACCCCGGGGTGGCGGGCCAGCAGCTTCCGGTACGGCTCCCGCATCCGCTCCGCCCAGGAGTGCCAGACGCTCGCGCTCTTGCGACCGGACAGGATCCAGAGCGCGTGGTGGGTCACGATGAGCGGGGAGATGGCGAACCTGCTGGCGACGACGTCCTGGGGGCTGACCTCGATGCGATACACCATCGGATGACCTTTCGGTTATATCCGAAAGCTTAGTCAGGGTGCCCCGGCGTCCCCAGCATCGTGTGCATGACCACACGAGAACAGGGCGCCGGGACGGGGACCGAAACCGGGACGGAGGCGGGCGCGGGGACGGAGACCGGGGTGGGGGCGGGCGCCGGACGGGGGCGCGGTGTCGCCCGGGAGCGCGGCGCGACCTACGCGGAGGTCTTCGCGAGCCGGGAGTTCCGGGTGCTGTTCGTGAGTTTCACGCTCCTGGTGACCGGCGACCAGGTCAAGATGCTGACCCTGTCGGCGCTGGTCTACGCGCGGACGGGGTCGCCGGGGCTGGCGGCGGCGGCCTACATGCTGGGCTTCCTGCCCTACGTCGTCGGCGGGATGTTCCTGCTCTCGCTCGCCGACCGGGCGCGGCCGCGTGCGCTGATGGTCGCCGGAGAACTGCTCAGGGTGGTGACCTGCCTGCTGATGGCCTTCGCCGGGCTGCCCGTCTGGGCGATGCTCACGCTGGTGCTCGTCACCGGGCTGTTCTCCCCGGTCTTCGGGGCGGCGCGCGGTGCCCTGCTGCCCGATCTGCTGCCGGGGGACTCGTTCGTGCTGGCCAGGTCCGTGCTGTCGGTCACGTCGGCCGGGGCGCAGGTGGGCGGGCTGGCCGTGGGCGCCGGCGTCATGGCCGCGGTCGGCCCGGCAGGGACGCTGGCCGTCACCGCCGCGCTGGCCGCGGCGTCCGCCGCGGTGCTGCGCCTGGGGCTGCCCGACTTCCCCGCCCGGGGCGACGGCGCGCGCGGAACCGTACGGGAGACGCTGCGGGTCAACCGGATGCTGCTGGCGGATCCGGGGGTGCGCGGCCTGCTGCTCGCCCAGTGGCTGCCGATCTCGTTCGTGACCGGCGCCGAGGCGATGCTCGTCCCCTACCTGGGCGGCACCGCCGGGATCGCGCTCGCCGCGGCGTCCGCGGGCCTGGCGGCCGGCAACTTCGTCCTCGGCCGGTTCGCCTCACCCGCGCGGCGGGAGCGGCTGGCCGCGCCGCTCGCCGTCCTGGCGGGCGTCCCGTTGCTCGCGTTCGCCTTCCGGCCGGGGGTGGCGGAGGCGGCGCTGATCGTCCTGCTCGCCACGGCGGGTGGTTGCTACACGCTCGGTCTGCAGCGCCGGTTCGTCGAGGCGGTGCCCGAGCGGGTCACGGGCCAGGGCTTCGGTCTTCTGGGGGCGGGGAGCATGACCGGACAGGCGGTGGGCACCGCGCTGGTCGGCCTGGCCGCCGAGCTGACCTCTCCGCACGCCGCCATCGCCCTGGCGGGCGCCGCGACGGTCGCCTGCTCCCTGGCCCTCCGCCGCCACCTGCGGGGATGATCGGGGCGCCGATCGGGCCGTCCCGGGGAACAGAAGCCGCCGCGTCACACGCCCGCCACGAACGCGGGGACCTGGAGCCGCACCGGCCTCGTGCGGTCCCGTTCGCCATGGTCGGGACCGTCATCCGAGAGCCGCTCCCGGGGGTACCGAGGCGGGAGCCCGGAATCAGGTGAACTGCACCGGTTCCAACTGGTTGCAGAAACTCCCAGAGATCTCCAGTCAACTACAAGTTACCCGGACCATACTGCGCGCGCTGATAGTCCGATTAAACGGGGCAATAAGTGAAGAATTCATTGAAACCATGGTGGAAGGTCGCCCTGACGGCGATCACCACCCTCTCCCTTTCGGCGGGTGCCCTCACCGGTCCCGCCCAGGCGGCGGCACCGGCGGTCAAGGTCGCCGCCGTCAAGGCGTCACCCGCCCGGTACACGGGGTCGTGCCCGGCCTCGACGGTGTTCTCCGCGACCGTCTCGGTCAAGGGCGCGACCCGGCTGACCTACCGGTGGGTGCGCAGCGACGGCAGCAAGGGGGCGGTCAAGACCGTCCGGGCCGGAGCGAGCGTCACCGTGCGGGACCAGAGGACTTTCACCGGCACCACGCGGGGCTGGCAGGCCGTGCAGGTGCTCAGCCCGAAGAAGCTGACCTCCAAGCGCGCCTATTTCTCGGTCACCTGCGAGGGCGGGCCGGGCGACAGCGTCGTCGTCGTGCGGCCCAAGACGGAACCGGCGCCCCCGAAGGCCTCGGCCGAGGTGACGGTGAGCGGTTCCTCCGGAACCTGCCCGACCCCGGGCCGGACCCTGACCTTCACCGGGACGGTCCGGGTCTCGCGGGTTCCCGCGGCCGTCACCTACCGCTGGGTGGACAGCGACGGAGGCGCGCTCGGCACCGAACGGCTCTGGTTCTCGGCCAAGGACTCCACCCGGCGTACGGTCACCTCCAGCCGCACCTTCCTGGCCGGCCAGTCGGGCACGCGGTGGATCGAGATCCTGGACCCGGACGGCAAGGTCCTGAGCACCTCGGGCAAGGCCCCCTACCGGGTGACCTGCACGCCGCCGTCGACCCCGACGCCTCCCCCGGCCACCGCGACGGTGTCCGACCTCTGGGTGAGCCCGGAGACCTACCAGGGTGAGTGCGTCAGGCCGCTGGAGTTCACGTTCAAGGCGGTCATCTCCGCCTCGAAGGCGACGAAGGTCACCTACAAGTGGATCCGCAGCGACGGCACGACGGTTCCCGGCGAGGCGGACCTCAGGGACGGCGACCTGACGAAGATCATCAGCCTCCCCTGGCAGGTCGCCGACCCCACCAAGGTCAGCGGCGGGTCGGCGCGGGTCCAGATCACCTCGCCGGGCAACGTGACGACGGCCCCGGTGAAGTTCGCGATCACGTGTGTGACCCTCACGATCTCCGAGGCGAAGGTGGCCTCGCCCGCCCAGCCGTACACCGGGACCTGCCCCGTGACCGTGCGGACCACGGCCACGGTCACCGTGACCGGGGGCTCCGCGGCGGTCTGGTACGGCTGGAAGTACCCCGGGACCTCCGCCCGCGCTGAGGTGATCTCGGGAAGCAAGACCTTCACCATGGACTGGCCGGTGGGCGCCACCTCCACCGGGTCCACCGCCTTCCACGCGGCGACGGCCGACGGCTACAACGGCACGTGGAAGGAGTCCGCGCCGATCACCTGGTCGGTCACCTGCAAGGCGGCCGAGCCGGACGGGATCACCGTGTCCGAGGCCAAGGTCACCACGTGGAGCAGAGACCCGGGTCCCTGCACGACCCAGAACCCCTACCAGCTCACCGCCGCGGCGATGGTCACCGCGCCCAAGGGCATGACCTACCCGCTCACCGTCTCCTACCGGTGGCGGTGGGACGACGGCGGCTACTGGCACGAGGAGAAGCTGACGTTCACCGAACCGGGCACCCAGCGGGCGGCCCACCGGTGGAGCGCCTCCCGGAGCAAGGCCGCCAAGGTGTGGCTGGAGGTCCTCACCCCCGCCCGGGTCCAGGGCGAGGCGGGTGAGTACTCGGTGACCTGCGACGGCAAGCCGCCCGCGCCGAACCCCGGTGGCAAGATCCTGTCGGTGACGAACCCCACGATCACGCCGTCCGCCCACACCGGCCCCTGCCCGGTGGACCTGAAGGCCAGTGCGACGATCACGGTGTCGGCGCCGATCTCCGGGCCGGTCGAGTACGTCTGGCAGTTCGACAACGACACCTCCAGCCCGATCCAGAGCGTCGAGTTCCCCTCGGGTGGCCCGCTCACCAAGACCGTGGAGTGGAAGAACTGGCGGGCGGTCAAGACCAGCGGGAAAGTGACCGGCTACCTGCAGGTCCTCACCCCCAACACGGCGGTGTCGGAGCCCGTCTCCTACAGCGTCACCTGCGCCTGACGCACCCCTGGCCCCCTGACCGCCGGGTGGTCGGTCACCCGGCGGTCACGGGCGGAGCTCGCCGGAGCCGCGAGGGATGAGGCGGGTGGGCAGTTCCACCCGCTCCGGGGCGCCCCGGCCGCCCGCGAGGCGGCGGAACAGCAGCTCGGCGGCTGTCGCGCCGAGCCGGGCCGGGTCCTGGGCCACCACGGTCACCCCCGGCACCAGCAGGTCGGCCAGCTCGAAGTCGTCGAAGCCGACCAGGGCCGGGCGGTGACCGGCGCGCAGCACGGCCACGGTGATCCGGCCGTTGCCGGTGAACACCGCGGTGGGCGGGTCGTCCCCGGTGAGCATCCGGGCCAGCGCGGGGCCCGCCTGCTCCGCGGGGCCGGTGGCGACCAGCGAGGCGTCGTAGGGCAGCCCGGCCTCCCGCAGGGCGCGGCGGTAGCCGGCCAGGCGCTCGCCGGAGGTGTAGATGGACGCGCTGTCGCCGAGGAAGGCGACGCGGCGGTGGCCGTGCGCGATGAGGTGGGCCACGCCGGAGCGGGCCCCGCCGGAGTTGTCGCACAGCACGGTGTCGACGTCCAGCCCGCCCGGCCGGTCGGCGAAGACGGCGGCGATGCCCGCGTCGAGCTCGGGCCGCAGGTAGGCGTGGTCGGACCCGGCGGGCACGATGATCAGGCCGTCGACCCTGCGGGCGCAGAAGGTGAGGACCAGTTCCCGCTCGCGCCGCGGGTCCTCGCCCGAGGAGCCGCTGAGCACCAGCGAGCCGTGCCGGAGCGCCACGTTCTCGACCGCGCGGCTGATCCCGGAGTAGAACGGGTCGGCCACGTCCTCGATCACCAGGCCGATGCTCGCGGTCCGGCCCCGGCGGAGCACGCGGGCGCTCTCGTTGCGCCGGTAGCCCAGCCGTTCGATGGCGGCCCCGACCCGCTCGGCCATGGCCGGGGCGACCCCCGCCTCGCCGTTGACGACCCGGGAGACGGTCTTGAGCGCCACCCCGGCCTCGGCCGCGACGTCCTTCATGGTGGGACGGCCCTTCGCGCTCTCTGTCATCGCCCGATCATCGCCTACGCCCCGCCGGGTTGACAACGTTGTCATGGCGGGCGGCGTCGGGGACACCCGATCTCACCGGTGGGAGAGCAGGCCGCCCCGCGTGCCCGTCGCGTGCAGGTCGGCCTCCACCCGGGCGGCGGTGGCCAGCAACGGCGGGAGCAGGTTGCGGCGGGCGGACTCGGGGGTCGTCCGGCTCGCGTGGGACGAGATGTTGATCGCGGCGGTCACCCGGCCGGAACGTTCCCGGACGGGCACGGCGATCGAGCGCAGGCCCTCCTCCAGCTCCTGGTCGACCATCGCCCACCCCTGGGAGCGGACCCGCTCCAGCTCGGCCCTGAGCGCGGCCGGGGAGGTGATCGTCCGGGGGGTGAGCCTGCGCAGCTCGACGCGGCCGAGGTAGGCGTCGAGCTCGTCCGGGGGCAGCCAGGCGAGCAGCACCCTGCCCATCGAGGTGCAGTAGGCCGGGAAGCGGGTGCCGATGTTGATGGTCACCCGCATGATCCGGCTGGTGGCCACCCGGGCCACGTAGACGACGTCCTCGCCGTCGAGCACGGCGACGGACGCCGAGTCGTGCACCTCGGCGACGAGCCGTTCGAGGTGCGGCTCGGCCACCTCGGGCAGCGTCAGGCTCGACAGGTAGGCGTACCCCAGCTCCAGCACGCGCGGGGAGAGCGCGAACAGCCGCCCGTCGGTCCTGACGTAGCCGAGGTCGACGAGCGTCAGCAGGAAGCGCCGGGCCGCAGCGCGTGTCAGACCGGTCGCGCGGGCGACCTCGCTCAGCGTGAGTTCGGGGCTCGTCGCGCTGAACGCCCTGATCACGGAGAGCCCCCGGGCCAGCGACTGCACGTGGTCAGAGCCACGGTCAGCGGGGTCGACCATCTCCGTCCTCCTCGTTCCGGTCGAACTCTAGCGCCGTCCTGGCCACCGCGAACGCCCGGTTGGCCGCCGGCACCCCCGCGTAGATCGCCGTCTGCAGCAGCACCTCCTTGATCTCCTCCTCGGTGAGGCCGATCCGCAGGGCCGCCCGCACGTGCATGGCCAGTTCGTGTTCGTGCCCGAGCGCGGCCAGCATGGCCAGGGTGATGCAGCTCCGGGTGCGCCGGTCCAGGCCCGGCCGGGTCCAGATCTCGCCCCAGGCGTACTTGGTGATGAACTCCTGGAAGTCGGCGGTGAACGGGGTGGCGCCCGCGGTGGCGCGGTCCACGTGCTCGTCGCCCAGTACGGCCCGGCGCGTCGCGTCCCCGGCCTCCCACACGCTCATCGGTCAGCTCCTACGGTGTTCTCGTGGGCGGTGAGCGCCCGGTCGACGAAGACGGCGGCGGATCCCAGGTAGCCCGCCGGATCCAGGGCGGCGTCGATCTCCTCCGGCTCCAGCGGGACGGCGGGGTCGGCCAGCAGGACCTCCCGCAGCGCCAGGCCCCCGTCGGCGGCGCGGGCGCAGGCGGCGTCCACCACCCGCCGGGCCTGCGGGGTGCCGCCGAGGCGGGAGACGACCTGCTCCGCCATGAGCAGCCCCCGGGTCGCGCCGAGGTTGGCGCGCATCCGATCGGCGTCCACGGTCAGACCCTCCAGCACCTCGCGCAGCCACGAGGCGGCGCTGCCGGTGAGCCGGAGCAGTTCGCCGAGCGTCTCCCACTCGGCCTGCCACGGCCCGGCCGCGCGCTCGTGCTCCTGGACCATGCCGGCGAGCACCGAGCCGACCAGTCCGGGGACGCGCTGGACGCAGGCGAGCACGGACATCGCGCCGACCGGGTTGCGCTTGTGCGGCATGGCGCTGGAGCCGCCCCGGCCGGGCTCGGCGGGCTCGGCGACCTCCGCCACCTCGGTCTGGGCCAGCAGTTTCACGTCGGTCGCCACCTTGCCGAGCGTCCCGGCGGCCGTGCCGAGCGCGCAGGCCAGCCGGGCCACCGGCGCGCGGTCGGTGTGCCAGGGCACGACCGGCTCGGCCAGCCCCAGTTCGGCCGCCAGGCGCGGCAGCACCTCGTGCCCCCGGCCGCCGAGGACGGACAGCGTGCCGGCCGCCCCGCCGTACTGGACGGGCAGCGGCAGCAGCCCCGCCAGGTGGGTCCGCGCGCCGTCCAGCGCGCTCAACCAGAGCGCCGCCTTCAGCCCGAAGGTGACGGGCACCGCGTGCTGCAGGACGGTGCGCCCGGCCATGGCGGTGCCGCGGTGCCGGTCCGCCAGCCGGGCGCACGCGCCGGCGCAGGCGGACAGGTCGGCCAGGATCGGGGCCAGGGCACGCCCGGCGACCAGCATCGCCGCGGTGTCGTTGACGTCCTGGCTGGTGGCGCCGTAGTGCACGAACCTCCGCAGGCCCGGGTCGACCCGCTCCCGCAGCGCGGCGACCAGGGGGATGACGGGGTTGCCCGACCGCGCGGCCGCGGTGCTCAGCCCGGCGACGTCGTAGAGCTCGGGGCGGCAGGCCTTCTCCAGCGCCGCGGGCACCCCGGCGGGCACCAGGCCGATCCCCGCCTGGGCGGCGGCCAGCGCCGCCTCCACGTCCAGCATGGCGGCCAGCCACGCCGCGTCCGTCACCTCCGCCGAGGCTCCGCCCCTGGCGAACATTCCCGAGAACAGTCCTTCACCCGCGGAATGGGTCATGGTCGCCTCCGAGTGGTCGCGTGGTCGCGTGGTCCGCGTGACCGGCGTCCGGTGTGAACGGGCGCGATCCGCCGGGAACCGGCTCGCCGGCGTTCCAGGGGAACCGGCCCGAGGGGACGGGCCCGAGGGGGACGGGCCGCCGTGCCCGGTCAGGACCGGGCCCCTTCCAGCACGACGGCGAGTCCCTGGCCCACGCCGATGCAGATGGCGGCCAGGCCGTACCCGCCGCCGCGGCGGTGCAACTCGTGGGCGAGAGTGCCCAGGATCCGCGCGCCCGAGGAGCCGAGGGGGTGGCCCAGGGCGATGGCGCCGCCGTTGACGTTGACGATCTCGGGGTCGAGGTCGGGCCATTCGGCCAGGCACGCCAGCGACTGGGCGGCGAACGCCTCGTTGAGTTCGACCACGCTCAGGTCGGACCAGCCGATGCCCGCGCGCTTGAGCGCGGTGCGGGCGGCCTCGACCGGGCCGATGCCGAACAGGTGCGGCTCGACCCCGACCACCGCGCGCGAGACGATCCTGGCCAGCGGGGTGCGGCCGGCCCGCGCGGCCCCCGCCTCGTCGCCGATGAGCAGGGCGGCGGCCCCGTCGTTGAGCGGGGAGGCGTTGCCCGCCGTGACCGTGCCGTCCGGGCGGAAGACGGGCTTCAGCCTGGCCAGGGACTCCGGAGTCGAGTCGGCCCGGACGCACTCGTCGCGGTCGAGGGCCTCCAGCGCGACGACCTCGGCCTCGAACACGCCGCGCTCCCAGGCGTCCGCCGCACGCCGGTGGCTGCGCAGCGCGAACCGGTCCTGGGCCTCGCGGCCGATCCCGTAGCGGTCGGCGAGGATCTCGGCGCCCTCGCCGAGGGCGACCGCCCACTGCGCGGGCATCCGGGGGTTGACCATCCGCCAGCCCAGGGCCGTGTCGTGCAGGGTCTGCGCCCCCCGGTCGAAGCCGCGCGCGGGCTTGGGCATCACCCACGGTGCCCGGCTCATCGACTCCGAGCCGCCGGCGACGACCAGGGACGCGTCGCCCACGGCCACGGCGCGGGAGGCGGCGATCGCCGCCTCCAGGCCGGAACCGCACAGCCGGTTCAGGGTGGTGCCGGGCACCGTCACCGGCAGCCCGGCGAGCAGGACGGCCATCCGCGCGACATCGCGGTTGTCCTCCCCGGCGCCGTTGGCCGCGCCGAAGAACACGTCGTCGATCGCGGCCGGGTCGAGGTCGGGGGAGCGGCCGGTCAGCGCGCCCACCACGTGCGCGGCCAGGTCGTCCGGGCGGACACCGGACAGCGCCCCGCCGTAGCGGCCGATGGGGGTGCGGACCGCGTCGAGGACGTAGACGTCGTTCATGATCAGGAATTCCTCTCCACCGTGGCCATCGGACCCCCTCCCCGTTGTTCGTTATACGAACGAACGTTCCTGATGTGAACATAATGACCGCCCGTCCGGATGGTCAAATCGGCGATCATGATTCCTTGACATGGTTGATATTCGCGGCGTAACTTCCGCGATACATGCCGTTCGTTCACAGAATCATTGTGCGTATAACGAACGCCCCCCCAACACAACTCCCTCGGGAGGTCATATGCGCCGCCCCATCGCCGCTCTCACCGCCGCGTTGGCGCTGACCGCGCTGCCCGCGTGCGGATCGGCGGAGCAGCCCGCCGCAGACGGCAAGGACAAGGTCAACGCAGGTGTGATCGCCATCGTGGACACCGCCCCGATCCACCTGGGGAAGGCCAAGGGCTTCTTCGACAGGCAGAACATCGACCTGACGATCACTCCCGTGCAGGGCGGTGCCGCCAGCGTCTCCGGTGCCGTCAGCAACCAGTTCCAGTTCGCCTTCGCGAACACCACCTCCCTGCTGACCGCCCGCGAGCAGGGGCTCGACGTGAAGGTCGTGGCCAACGGCGTCTCCTCCACCGGCGAGCCGGGCAAGGACTTCGGCGCCGTGCTGGTCAAGAACGACAGCCCGATCCGCACGGCCAAGGACCTGGCGGGCAAGAAGGTCTCCGTCAACCAGCTCAAGAACATCGGCGACACCACCATCCGCGCCTCGGTGCGCAAGGCCGGGGGCGACCCCTCGGCGATCGAGTTCGTGGAACTGGCCTTCCCCGACGCGCCCGCCGCGCTGGACAACGGGCGGGTCGACGCGATCTGGGTGGTCGAGCCGTTCGTCAGCCAGGCGCTCTCCCACGGCGCCCGCGCCGTGTCGTGGAACTTCGCCGAGGCGGTCGACGACCTGACCGTGGCGATGTACTTCACCAACGGCAAGACCGACCCCGACCTGGTCAAGCGGTTCACCGCCGCGATGAACGAGTCGCTGGCCTACGCCGACGCCCACCCCGACGAGGCGCGGGAGATCCTGAAGTCGTACACGAAGATCGCCCCCGAGGTGATCGCCAAGATCAACCTGCCCCGGTGGGGCACGGAGATCAACCGCGAGTCCGTGCAGGCGATCGCCGACCTGGCCCGGGCTGACGGCGTGCTCAAGAACAAGGCCGACGTGGCCGCGCTGCTGCCGTGACCCGCGACCGCTCCCCGGACTCCCCCGGATCGCCGGAGTTCTCACGGGCGGCGTACGGCGCCGCCGGACTCGGCGCGCTGCTGGCCCTGCTGGAGGCGGTGCCCCGGCTGGGCCTGGTCGACCCCCGCCACCTGCCGCCCGCCTCGGAGATCCTCGCCACCCTGGCGGCCGAGCTGGCCACCCCGGAGCTGTGGGCGGCCCTCGGCCAGACCATGTGGGGGTGGGCGCTCGGCCTGGCCATCGCGTTCTGCGCGGCGGTGGTCGCCGGCGTGGTGATCGGCGTCGTACCGGGCCTGCGGGCCGCCACGCGCTCGACGATCGAGTTCCTGCGCCCCATCCCCTCGGTGGCGCTGATCCCGCTGGCCACCCTGCTGTTCGGCGCCTCCCTGGGCTCGACCCTGCTCCTGGTCGTCTACGCCTCGTTCTGGCAGGTGCTCATCCAGGTCCTGTACGGGGTGGCGGACGTCGACGCCGTCGCCCACGACACGGCCAGGTCGTACGGGCTGTCGGCCTGGTCCCGGATCCGGCACCTGGCCTGGCCGACCGCCCTGCCGTACGTGATGACCGGCCTGCGCCTGGCCGCGGCCGTCGCCTTCATCCTCGCCGTCACCGCGGAGCTGGTCATCGGCAGCCCCGGGCTGGGCCTCGCCATCCAGGTCGCCCAGTCCGGCGGCGCGGTGGCCACCATGTACGCCCTGGTGGTGCTGGCCGGCCTGGTCGGCATCGGGGTGAACCTCGCGGTCCGCCTGCTGGAGCGGCGGGTCCTGGCCTGGCATCCCTCGATCAGGCGGGAGGCCGCGGCGTGACGGGACATCCCCGGGCGACCGAACCCCCGGAGCGGAAGACCCCGGCCGGGCCGGGCCGGGTCGCGGCCGGTGTCCGCCGCGCCGCGCGGCGGACGCTGACCGCGGCCGGGGTGCCCGTGCTGCTGGTGCTCGTCTGGTGGATCCACAGCACGGTGTCGGCGAGCTTCTACGTCCCCGGCCCCGACCGGGTGGCGCGGGCGTTCGCCGAGACGTGGTTCTCCTCCCGCCTGGTGGACGACGCGCTGCCGAGCGTGGTCAGGCTGCTGGCCGGGTACGCGCTGGCCACCCTGGCCGGGGTCGGGCTCGGCGTGGCGATCGGGCTCTCGCCCCGGCTGCGTGCCGCCGCCGAACCGGTCCTGGAGTTCTTCCGGGCGATCCCACCGCCGGTGCTGGTCCCGCTGATCATGCTGCTGGCCGGGATCGACGACGGGATGAAGGTGCTGGTCATCGCCTCCGGTTGCGTCTGGCCGATCCTGCTCAACACCGTCGAGGGCGTCCGCGCGCTGGACGAGGTCCTCTCCGACACCTGCCGCATGTACGGCGTGCGGGGCGCCTCGCGCCTGCGCCACCTGGTGCTGCGCGGCGCCGGCCCGCAGATCATGGCGGGCCTGCGGCAGGCGCTCTCCGTCGGGATCATCCTGATGGTCATCAGCGAGATGTTCGCCAGCAGCAGCGGCCTGGGCTTCACGATCGTGCTCTTCCAGCGCGGGTTCGCGATCCCCGAGATGTGGAGCGGCATCCTCCTGCTCGGCCTGCTGGGCTACACGCTGGCCGTCCTGTTCCGGCGGCTCGAACGCCGCGTCCTCTACTGGTACTACGGCCGTGGGGGTGACCGTGCTTGAGGTCTCCGGACTGAGGAAGGTCTACGAGGGGCGGGGAGTCGAGGCCCTGCGGGACCTGACCTTCCGGGTGGACACCGGGGAACTGGTCTGCGTCGTCGGCCCCTCCGGGTGCGGCAAGACCACCCTGCTGCGCTGCGTCGCGGGCCTGCTGCGCCCCACCGCCGGGTCGGTGCGGGTGGCGGGGGTGCCGGTGACCGGCCCGCCGCCGCGGATGGCCGTGGTCTTCCAGGAGTACGGCCGGAGCCTGTTCCCCTGGATGACGGTCCGGCAGAACGTCGAGCTGCCGCTGAAGGAGAAGAAGGTGCCGCGCGGGCGGCGGGAGGAACTGGTGGGCGGGTCGCTGGCCGCCGTCGGACTCGCCGACGCCGCCGACGCCCACCCCTGGCAGCTCTCCGGCGGCATGCAGCAGCGGGTGGCGATCGCCAGGGCGGTCGCGTACGAGCCGCAGGTGCTGCTGATGGACGAGCCGTTCGCCGCGGTGGACGCCCAGACCCGGGCCGACCTGGAGGACCTGATCCTCACGCTCTGGCGCGACCTCGGGATGACGACGCTGTTCGTCACCCACGACATCGACGAGGCCGTCTACCTCGGCCGGCGCGTGGTGGTGCTGTCGTCCTCGCCGACCGTCGTCCTGGAGGACCTGAAGATCGACCTCCCGCCGGAACGCGACCAGCTCACCACCCGGTCCCTGCCGCGCTTCGCCGATCTGCGCGGTCATCTTTACGCCCAGATCCAGCGGGCGCGAGGAGACCGATGAGAACCGTCAGGGACGCCGCCTTCGACGTGTTCCGCCGCACCGGGCTGACCACGATCTTCGCCAACCCCGGGTCGACCGAGGTGTCCCTGCTCGCGGGGCTCCCCGGCGACCTGGAGTTCGTGCTCGCCCTGCACGAGGGCTCGGTCGTCGGCATGGCCACCGGCTGGGCCGTCGCGCGGGAGCGGCCGGCGCTGGTCCTGCTGCACACCACCGCGGGGCTCGGCAACGCGGTCGGCGCCATCGCGACCGCCCGGGTGAACCGGGCGCCGCTGGTGGTGCTGGTCGGCCAGCAGGACCGCAGGCACCTGGCGCTGGAGCCGTTCCTCACCGGGCGCCTGAGCGGGCTGGCCGGCGACTACCCGGTCTGGACGGACCAGCCGGTCCGCGCCCAGGACGTGCCCGGCGCGGTGGCCAGGGCCTGCCACGAGGCGGTCACCGCCCGGGGCCCCGCGATCGTCGTCGTCCCCATGGACGACTGGTCCGCCCCCGCCGGCGACGCCCGGCCCGTTCCCGGCGACGGCCCGCCCCCCGGCCCGGACTCGTCCTCCCGCGCCGTTCCCGGCCGGGCGGCCCCCGCCGGGAACGGCGCGGAAGGCGAGGTGCTCGCGGCGGCGGCGCGGGTCGTCCGGCCGGTGGCCGTCGCCGACACCGACCTGGCCCCGCTCGTCGACCGGCTCGCCGCGGCCCGCTCACCCGTCCTGGTCGTGGGCGCGGGCGCCGACTCGGCCGCGGCGTGGGAGGCGCTGACCGCGCTCGCGGAGCTGCTGCGCTGCCCGGTCTGGCAGGAGTCCTTCGGCGCCCGTGCGGGGTTCCCCCAGGACCACCCGCAGTTCGCGGGAGTCCTGCCCGCCGCCCGGTCCCGGCTGCGGGAGGCGCTGGCCGGGCACGACGCCGTGCTCGCGGTCGGGGCGCCGGTGTTCCGCCAGTACCCCTACGAACCCGGTCCCCTCCTCGCCCCGGGCACCGCCGTGGCCGTCGTCACCGACGACCCGGCCGAGGCGCACCGCAGCCCCGCCGACCTCGCCTACCTCGCCTCGCCCTCCGCCGTCTGCGCCCGGCTGACCGCGCTGCTGCCCGCCCGCCCCAGCGCGGCCCCGCGCCCGCCCCGGAGCGCCCCGCCCGCCCCGCCGGGGCCCGGCGAG